>CANQBK010000021.1 GCA_947589485.1 uncultured Clostridia bacterium
TGAATACATAATGACAATTATGTATTTAGGAGGGTATCAACTTGTCAACGATATTTAATTATAATCAAACTGTGAGTGAATCTAAGGAAGAAAGTATGAGTAAAGCGATAGAGTTAATGTTGCTGGAAATAGAAAATAAACAAAAGATGTGCAAATCATCATCTGTAAGACCAAAACTCAACTTTAAGAATTTTGTCCTACCGTTTCTACTTATTCTCGTATGTATATTTAGCTTTATAACATTGCTGTACAAGTGCGAAGAAATATCAGCTTTTCTTCAAATATCTAATCTTTTCTATAATATATTGGTTGTTTCATTCTTTATATTACTTATTGTATTTACGGCAAAACCTGTTTTATTGTGGTTGATTTTGCTATATCAAAAATTTGCGCCATTAAAAATTCGGAAACAGTGTTGCTTTGAGCCTTGTTGCTCGGAATATATGAAGATTTCCATAAAAAAATACGGATTAATTAAAGGGATAAATAATGGAATCAATAGATTGTCAAGGTGTCATTTTCCAAACGGTGGTATAGATGAACCTTGAAAACATTTTATTATTGATATCAATTTGGGCAGCATTGATATATTTTATAACTAACTCAAATTCATTAGATATTGCAGATGGTTATAAAAATTTATTTTAGAGGAGTAATTATTTATGCAATATAAGACCGTTCCGGGTCCAATAGGACTCACGATTCAAAAAAATGACAGCTATTAAATAGCTGTGCGTCAGTATGCAGAAATTATTAATAGAGAAGCAGCAGGCGGATGGGAACTGATATGTATACAGGAAATCCCGGTTAGTAAAAATAAAGGCTGCCTTGCCGGCTGCGGAGCTATGCTTGGATTTGGTAGTGCAGTTGACATAATTACTTTTAATATGCTTGTTTTTGGAAAATAGAAATAGACGATTATGTTGGGGAGAGATGCTGCCAATCTCCTCAGCATTCAGTTAAAAATCATACAACAAATATTGGATGATCTTACAATGAAATTTTTAATTTATTTATGATTTGGAAAGGGGACATTAAAAATGGATAACGATGGAATCGGTTGGATCATTGGGCTTTTTATAATTGTAGGAATAATTGGAGCTGCACTTTATCTTATAGCATTAGCAGCTGCAATAGTAATTCCTATCGGAGGTGCTGCAGGTGTTGCTTGGGGCGGCGGAGCAGCTGTGAAAAATTATTTTTCTTCTTTTAAAGAAAACATTTTTGACAGTAATAAGAAAAACAAAGAATGAAACCGAGGTTTAATAATATATGACAAGCGAATCAAAAGTACAGCCTGCAAAGAAAAGCTATTTTTTCTCAAAAGGATATATTGATTTAAAAAATACTGTAAAAGGTGCATGGCAACGAAATGGAAAATCCATCAAAAATTATAAAGACAAGTTAAGTTATTTAAAATTCGAGAAATTGCCTAAAAAGCTGTTGTTAGGATCACTCTACTTATTAGCGATGATTAGTGTAATCGTATGTGGAACAATTATAACAACTGCAATTACTTTAATTCACATATCTGTTTTATTACTGTTTATGATGCTTGTATATTTAGGATTCTCAATAGTTTGGTGTATAGATAGATTTTATCTTAAAAGAAATCAAATTTTTACAGCATGCCATATTTGTAAAGAAAAAAGTTTGATTCCAATTTACTTATGCCCAAATTGCAATGAAAAACATACAAGATTGACTCCGGGTGTTTATGGTATTTTACATCGAACATGTAATTGTGGAGCTAAAATACCCACGACCTTTTTTAATGGAAGAAAAAACTTGAGTGCAATCTGTCCTAATTGTAAAAGTCCTCTGTCAGATCGTGAAAGCAGACCAATCTGTATTCCAATCATAGGCGGAAGATCTGTTGGTAAAACTGCTTATATTACAGCTTTTTCAAAAACCTTTATTGATGAAGTTGCACCGGCTAAGGGTATGAATATTGAATTTTATAATTCAGATAAGGAGCGCATATATAGGGAAATTGAAAATGACTATTTGTTAGGCGAAACCAGAATGACGCAAAGGTCAACAGATCCTAATAGTGCCAGTTCCATATCATTTAGTTTTTTTGTTCAACATCCCACTTTTAAACCCGAACGGCTTATGCACATATATGACATTGCCGGAGAAGTCTTTACAAATAATAATGAAAATGAAGTTCAGCAGCAATATGAATATTGTCAAGGTATGATACTTTTGTTTGATCCGTTTTCGGTTGTGAACATAGCAGATAAGTACGAATCATCAATGAGTAAAAACGATATTGCCGGTATAGGTAAAGCTGATATAACTTATATTCTTGATTCTTTCTTTAGTAAACTAAGAATGGTTACAGGATTAAGTGAAGCTGATATGCTTAACACTCCTATTGCCATTGTTATTAGCAAAGTGGATACGGCTGATCTTGCAGATATTGTCGGTGAAGCTGCGGTCAATAAATTAATGGCTGTAGACTCCGAAAACTTCACTGATTATTATGATACCATGGATTATTTGTGCAGAAAATTTCTTATTGACAATGATCTATCGCATTTTGTAACACAGATTGATAATAAGTTTAAAACAAATCGTTACTTTGCATGTAGTTCTATTGGGCATACCAAAGGTGCAGGAAAGTATGAACCTATGGGTGTATTAGCGCCTATGGAATGGCTTTGTCAAAGAGCTGATAAAAAAATGGCTAATGTCTGGAATAATACTTCGTTTTCTAAAGTTCCGGCATATATAAACAAATTATCTTAAACAGGAGGAATAGTGTAATGGAGAACAATCCTAATCTCTTCCAAGAGAAAACAACCGCTGCTGATATTAACGAATTTGGGTTATGTAAAACCGATACTGATACCGGTGAGGTACGTTTGGAAACCAATACGAAATGTCAGGAAGAACTTGAAATGCAACAGGAAACAGAAATCGGGCAATCAACCAAAGAGAATGTTGAATTGTCTGAGGGCGATGAAATGTTTACAGATAGCAATTCTGATACAATAAATGAAATTTCAGATGCTACTGTTGAACAAGCATCAGATGAGCAAAATGAATGTGAAAAACCAACTGAACCAGATAATCAGCCTATAGAAAATGTATCAACTGTTGAAATGGATAGTGTCAAAAAAAGTATAGATCTTCTAAGAGAAGGATTAAACCAAGCGTTAATCTCATTAAATAAAAAAAATACTGATATTCAATTAATAGGAGACAAACTTGACACATATAAAAGAACCGTTGAAGACAAACTTGTAAATATGTTCTTTATTGATATTATCAGTGTTATTGATAACATCAAGCGAATATCTGCATTGTATAGAAAAAAAGATGAAAATCCGGGTTATGTACCCTGTGATACATTTGAATTCTATGCAGCTGATCTTGAAAGTATTCTTCTTAATAACTCAGTTGAGATAATACCTACAACTGTTGGTGAGAAATTTAATCCGAAAAACCAAAGGATAATAAAGAAAATACCGACCGATGATAAAAGCCTTCACGGGACTATCGAACATGTTTTTTCGGAAGTATATTTTTTTGGTGGCAGAGTTATTTCTCCTGCTAAAATATCCGCATACTTTTATACTGAACCTAAAGGTTAAAAATTATATATTGGAGGTAACAAAAAATGAGTGAAAAAGTTTACGGTATCGACCTTGGTACAACCTATTCTTGTATCGCTACAGTCGATGAAAAAGGTGCAAAGGTAATTCCAAACAAAGAAAGCGAATTCACAACTCCGTCGGTGGTCAATTTCGCCAATCCTACGACGGTTGTTGTAGGTGCCGTTGCAAAGGAGTATGCGGTTATTGATCCTCAAAATACCGTTAGTTTGGTAAAAACTCTGATGGGTCGAACAGACTGTGTAATCACATACAACGGTGAAAGAAAAAGTCCTGAAGAAGTTTCAAGCTACATTTTGAGAAAGCTGGCGGGAGATGCGGCTACGCTTACTAATGAAGATGTAAAGAATGTTGTTATCACCTGTCCTGCTTACTTTGGCACACTTGAAAAGGAAGCAACAAAAAATGCGGGTCTGATAGCCGGATTAAATGTGTTGGAAATCATTAATGAACCAACCGCTGCCGCAATCTCATACGGTGTTACTAATTCGGATAAAACTCAGACAGTTCTTGTGTACGACCTTGGCGGAGGCACATTCGATGTTACTATAATGAGAATAGAACCCGGCAAGATTTCTATGATTTGTTCCGATGGTAATCATGATTTGGGAGGTAAAAACTGGGATGCTGAACTGATGGCTTATATTGCTCAGGAATTTGCATCATCGACAGGCTTTGATGGAGAGTTTGATGAGTTTGAAGAACAGGATCTTAGAATCAAAACAGAAAAGGCTAAAAAAACTTTGACTGAAACCACAACGGCTCGTGTACCCATTACAGCAGGTTCTTGTAAAGGACTGGTTATAATAGAAAGAGATACTTTTGAGCAAATCACAGAAGGTCTTTTGAATGAAACATTGGTTCTTACAGATAACTGTATCCAAGTTGCAAAAGAAAAAGGATTTGATAAGATTGATGAAATTCTCTTGGTTGGCGGTTCGAGCAAAATGCCTCAGGTAAAAAGAGCGGTAGATGCAAAATATGGAAAAGATGCAAAGCTTACTGAACCTGATTTTGCAGTTGCTAAAGGAGCAGCACTTTATGCTGCTATGGCACAGCCACCTGTTCCTACTCCATTGCCTGAACCTGATCCAACTCCAACTCCAACTCCTGTTTTGCCACCTGCTCCACTGCCGGTACCTCCGATGGAGTTTGAATATATAACAACGAAAAGCTATGCAATTGAAGTGTTAGTTGATGAAAAAGATATAAAATGCAACAACATGATTTTCAAAGATGATACTATCCCTGAATCCGGTGAAATTACCATAACAAAAACATTTGGCACAGCAGAAGCAAATATGACAAATGTAGATCTGAAAGTATACGAAAGTACGTTCAAGGACGAATACTACGATGTTGACGAAGAATTTTTGCTTGGCAATGCCATTCTTGAACTTCCGGGAAATCTTCCGGCTAATTCACCGATTGAAGTTACTTTTACGCTCAACAAAGAAGGCATACTGATAATCACAGGCAAAGATCCTGTAGGAGGTAAAGATATTACAGCTAAATTACAGGCAACCGGTGTTATGTCAAATGAAAAGGTTGAAGAAATCAAGAGTACATCCAGTTCTATTGTTGTAATGTAAAATAACTTAATAGATATAGAGTAATTCATATCGCACCGATGATTATTATATTATCGGTGTGGTATGAAAATATCTGTAAATAAAAGAATCTAATGTTTCATTAAATTTTTTTATTTGTTGATATATTTTTATAGTGGAGGTTAATTATGGGAATCAAGGTTGGAATTGATTTAGGTACTACATTTAGTGCTGTTGCTCGTATATCTCCCACTACTGGGAGAGCAGAAATAATTAAAAATCAATATGGAGATGCAACAACCCCATCCGTTGTATATATAGGTGAAGATGATAGTATACTGTATGGAAAAGATGCAAAGCAAATGCAGGAGTGCGGATCCGAAAATGCAGTTGCCTTTTTTAAGCGAAATATGGGTAATAAAAATTTTTCATTCAGTATTAACGGAAAAACATATAATTCGACAGACTTTTCTGCAATATTGCTCAGAAATCTGAAAGAAGACGCAGAGAAACAAACCGGAGAAAAAATTGACGGTGCTGTTATTACTGTTCCGGCGTATTTTACGAATGTAGAAAGGGCTGCAACTATGGAAGCAGGTAAGCGTGCCGGTATCAATGTAATTGCAATTATCAATGAGCCTACAGCGGCAGCATTTGCTTATGGGTTAAATGAAACCAAATCTGATCAGACGATTCTTATATATGATCTTGGCGGTGGAACATTTGACGTTACAATTGCAAAAATCACGCCAGACACTATCAACGTAATCGGCAGCGATGGAGACCATCAGCTTGGCGGCAAAGACTGGGATGATTGTATAGCTCAGTACATATCGGAAGAATTTGAAAAAAGAACAGGCATTAGCTTTGCTGATGATGCTGAAATGATCAATTCTATTTTAGTAAAGTCTGAAACATTAAAAAAACAACTATCAAATATTTCTAAAGTTAAATTTCCTGTAAACTATGGTGGTAATAAAGAGGTTATTGAATTAGATGAAGAAACATACGAACAAATATCTTCTTATCTAATGGGAACTACAACAAGTGTTATTGACAGACTCTTTGAAAGTGTTCATTTAAGTTGGAACGATATTGACGGAGTTATTTTAGTCGGTGGTTCGACCAGAATGAAAATGGTTCAAAATTATGTAAAAAAAATGTGTGGAAAAGAACCATTGCACGGTGTCAATGTGGATGAAGCGGTTGCGCTTGGTGCAGCTATCAAAGCAAATCTTCCGGAAAGACCTATAGCTTTTTTAAACGGAGCAAAAAGCCAAGAACCGTTGCTTACCATTGCAGGTGCAAAAAAGGTTATTGATGTTACGGCACACTCTATGGGAATGATCTCTCAAAATAAGGAAGGAAACAAGTATATCAATAGTATTATTATTCCGAAAAATCACACTATCCCTGCTTCCGAAAATAAAACATACAAGTTGAGTACTCGTCAAAAATCAAACGAAATGGAAATATATATCGTCCAAGGCGAATATCCCAGACCGTTGGATAATACAATAAGTGGTCTTTACGTTGTTAAGAATATTGAAAAAATGGGGAGTTCATCTGAAATCGAGGTTACTTATACATACACTTCAAATGGAATTATAGAAGTAACTGCAAAACAGAAAGAAAACCAAAAAATTTTGAAAATAGAAAAGCATGATGTGCCTGATGATATAAGTTGGACAGACCTTGACCCAAAAGATTATATGAAGAGTAAAGTTACGACAAGCGAAGTGGAAGTTATACTTTGCATTGATTTGTCTGGTAGTATGTATTTTGATAATCGTCAACCTATAATAAAAGCAACTCAGGCTATGCTTGATTTTGTATCACAAATGGATTCATCTCAGGTGAAAATCGGCTTGTTGGCATTTGCAGACAAACATAAAATGATTTCTGTTCCTACTGCAAATTATAAAGCATTAAAAGAAGCGATAAGTAATGTACAGTCAATTTGTGTCGGCGGCTGTAATGAGGATCAACCTTTCACAGAAGGTTATAATTACTTTCGCAATAGTGATGCTGATATAAAATACCTAATTGTATTAACAGATGGTATTTGGGATAACCAAAATCAAGCAATAAATGAAGCTCATAAGTGTCATAAGAACGGTATTGATGTAATTGCATTAGGGTTTGGCACCGCTGATGAGGCTTTTTTGAAAGAAATTGCTTCATCAGATGACTTTGCCTCATTGACCAATTTAAATGAGCTTTCCACCTCCTTTACAAAAATAGCTCAGGAAATTGGAGGGGACAAATTACAAACATGGAATTAATAATACTTAGGAGATGTAAATAATGCCAAGATCAAAAAATGAAAACTGGTACATTGTACTTGAATTAGAATTTGATCCTCCTGTTGAGAATGAAGATGATATACAAAAGCGTATTAACGAAAAAAAAGATTTTTGGTCATCTAAAGCTTCTAATCCGTTAAAGGGAGCACAATATGGTGTTTGGATGAAAGAAATTCCCAGAATAAAAAAAGAAATGATAGGTTCGGAAAACATCAGGAAACAATTAGCGAAGGAAGCTGAGCAACTTACATATGGTCAAATAGATGATGATATAAAGACAAGCGGAATGAAAGGAAATATAACCGATTCAGAGGTTATGTATTTGGCTAATGCATATAAAACAACAGAAGCTGTTATAAGAAAGAGAGCCTCAAAGTTAAAAATACCCGTAGTTAAAGATTCGGATTCAAAATCATCGTTTGATTCGGACTCAGTGTACAAAAAGTATTGTGAACCTATTCCGGCGCCGGATAGAACCTACACATTATCTCTACCAAAATTTTTAAGTACGTTCGGATTTGTTGATGTTTATGAATTTTTGTATGGAGAAGGTCATCAGGCATCTAATTTTACTGCTAAAGTACTTAGAACAAAAGCTACGGAAAAGAGAAAGGAATTTATACATACAGATCAAAAATCTTCAAATGGTAATAATATTTGCGGTATATGTGAAACAAAAATATTTGTATCGGAAGATTCAAAGAAGAAATATGATGAATTTTTGCTTAGTGAACGAAGACAGAAAATTTTTGAGCAAATTCAAAGGGTAGCAGAACCGTCTAAACAATTGATTCAAGAACAATTTGAAAGTTTTGTTAATCAATTAACAGCTTTGTGTCGTGATGCTGACTTAGCAGAACAAATTGTAACTGCGTTTTGCGAAATAAAAGGAATAAAATATTCTTCAAATACAAAAAACGATGATAAATCATCTAAAAAGAAGTGCCGTTGTGGAGTGTATAATGATAAAACACGGTCAGTTTGTTATCAGTGTGGATTGCCACTCGAAATCGTATGTCCGGAGTGTGGTAAAATCAATCCGTCATATATAGCTTTCTGTGACTGCGGCTTTAATATGAACAACATCGATAAGTCGGATGAACTGTGCAACATTGCCTCGAGTGACATAAGGCAAATGAATATTGATGCGGCAGAGCGGCATTTATCTCAAGCGGAAGGTTTATGGAAGGGAAATCCACGAATTAAAAAGTTAAAAGAAGATTTAACTAAGTACGGTGATGCTTTCAAAAAAGAGCAAAAAAAACTTAGTAAATTTTTAAGAAATAAAGAATTTTTTGCAGCAGATACGATATTTATAGGATTAAAAAGGACTTACGGTTATAACGATACATCAATAGAAACACAAATACGAAATGCTAAGTCTGAAGCTGAACGTTTTTTTAAACTTGCAAAAGATGAAATTGAAATTGATAAGAAAAAAGCTCTAAATTTGTGTAACAGTGCGCTTAATGCTTGTAAAGATTACCCCGGTTTAAAAGACTATATTGAATTAAATTTTGCACCTGAAGCACCTAATGGGCTAAAAGTCGTCTGCGACACATCCAGAAGACACAATGTTATTTCATGGACTACGAAAGATAAAAGTGCTGACATCAGATATAAGGTAATCAGAAAAACAAATTCTTCACCGTCTAATATTAATGATGGTATCGAAGTAGGCGTTGTAAGTACGTGTACTATTACTGATAAAAACATTAACGCCGGAGAGGCATATTTTTATGCTGTTTTTGCTGAAAGATCAGGTACATATTCAAAAACAGGGCTAATAGCCGGAGAACCCGGCATTAATTTGTTTGAGGTTAGTAATTTGAGTGTCGCTGTGGGAGATGGATCGCTTGAATTGTTATGGGGGGCTCTCCCAAATAATACGGTTATACATATTTTCCAGTACGAGCCAAATGGCACTCAGAGGGAAATTAAAAGCCTTGATTATCATCATACTAACTATGTTGTATCAGGACTTATAAATGGTACTAAATACAAATTTAAATTGTGTTTGGAATATTTAGTAAACGGAAAAAGTACCAAAACAAATGGTACAGAAATATCCGGTATACCTGTTCAACCGCCAAAACCTGTGGAAACTATGTCTGTTCAATTTGAAAAAAATGATAATTTTACAATCAAATGGAATCACATCGGTAATGGTGAAGTACATTTTTATCGTTCTACTGTTGCTCCAAAATACAAATTAGGAGATATTGTTTCTTTAGAAGAAATTGAGAGAAAAATGTCTCAGTTGATGATAATAAATCAGCCAAGAACTACTGATATGTCTTCAGATGAATATAAAGCGACTTTTAAATTTGATAGTAAAGAAAAATTCTTTGTTTCGGCTGTTACAGTTGAGTCTGGTGCTGCTGTGTTTGGTGCTGTAACTCAAGCTACAAAAGTAGGTGCAGTATCAATAGAAAAAGTAAGAGAGATCGGAGGAGAAGTTTTTATTTATATAAAAGCTCCTGATAAGGCATCTGCATTTCATGTATTATATAGTTTTGAAAAACAACCAACCTCGATAAACGATGAAACTTGTGGGAAAAAATATATTAAATTTAAAGAATACTCTTCTATGGGTGCATTAGTCCTCCCTAATGCAAAAGCTAAAAAGTATTATATTGCTGTGGCAGCAGAATTTGATAACGGGGATTTGGTAACAAATTCTGCATTGACAAATTATACTTTTAATAATGAAGGCAAGCAAAAAGTCAGATACTCTATCTCTGTTAAGAGACATTTACTCCATTCCTACATAGAACTGTCATTTACTACTGATAGCGGTATATCATCTATACCTGACATAGATATTGTTAATAGCAGAGCTCGTGTACCGATGTTTTATAATCAAAAAGATGTTTTATTTGGTATTAGAGAAAATGGGAAAAAAATTGAGGAAATTAATGTTAAATCAGGAAGTATAGTTATAAAACAGAACAAAGACAGTATTATTGTTACAATGCCCATTCCTAAAGAAAAGGATTTATATATAAAGCCGTTTATTATTGATTCTTCCTCAAAAGCAAATACTGAATTAAGCATGAATGATGGAAGTTATAAAATATCTTAGAGGTGTATTATTATGAGCATATTTGATATTTTCAAACCAAAACCCAAAATGTTGGATAAGGGAAATTATGTTTGTCCATATTGTTTTGAAAGTTTTGATAAATATATGTTTCAATGCTTGAATAAGCGCTGTAATGGAAAAGGAGAACGAGTCTTTGCCGCTTCGCAAGGAAAACAAGCGGAATGTTCTGAATGTAAAGCAATTTCATATACGAAAGTGTGTCCTAATTGCCATAAGCATCTTCCTGACAGTACATTGAATGGCGAAAATTGTATTATATCAATTGTAGGTTCCCGTGCTTCCGGAAAAAGTCATTTTGTAGGTGTTCTGATTCACGAAATGATTAGAAGAATTGCTCCGGAATATAACAAAGGTAGCTTTGAGGGATTTGACGATTCTTTTTTAAGATACCAAAAAGTTTTTGAAGACAAAATATATAGTGGATACCAGCTTGAATTATCAAAAACAGCTATGAATAACAAAGATGTTTCACTGCCCTATATTTTTAATTATAAATTTAGGACAAGGCATAATGAAATTAAATGTTATACTTTTGTTTTTTTTGATACGGCCGGTGAGGACTTGCATGACCTCAGTAATATGTCAACTGTTAATAAGTACATTTATAAATCTTCGGGAATTATCTTTTTATTGGATCCTATGAGTATTCCGGGTGTAGTTGATAAATTAGATAAAGATTGGGTATCAAGGGCGAGTGGTGGTTTACAAGAACACGATGGAATCGCAGACAGTATCATATCCAATGTTTCCAGATTAATAAGAAATGCTAAAGGAATGAAAGAAGAACAGAAAATAGATATTCCTGTTGCGGCAGTTTTTTCCAAATATGATGCTTTTGAACAATTAGTCCCTGAAGATGCAACAGTACGGAGAACAAGTCCTCATTGTAAAAAAGGTATGTTTGATGATGCAGACAGAAAAGCAGTTGACAGTGAGATTGCCTCCTTGCTCGATTCATGGGGAGCAAGATCATTTACATCTCAATTAGAGAATAATTATAAAACTTATTCTTATTTTGCTGTATCTGCACTGGGCTTAGATAATAATCCCAGCAGCCATAGGTTTGATAAGCCACATCCACACAGAATAGAAGATCCTTTGCTTTGGTTGATGAAAATAGGTGGGAAACTCGAATGAGAAAAATTAAACATTTGTGTCCGTTTTGTTTTCATAAATTTGATAAAACACTGTTTTTGTGTCTTAACAAAAGATGTATTGAAAAAAAAGGAAAGCATCTTCAATATCCTAAATCGCAGTTATTTAATACATCAAATAACATTAAATGTACAGAGTGCGGGCAACTTTTACATACATTGGTATGTCCAAATTGTTTAAGGCCATATTCTAAAAATGAACCCAAATTCATTGTGCCAATATTAGGTAATTTATGTTCGGGAAAAAGTACTTACTATGGGGTATTGATCCACAAAATGATCAACAGGATCGCACATAGTTTTAACGGAAGTTTTGAAGGTGTTGACGATTCTTACCTAAGATACAAATGCGATTATGAAAGTGCTCTCTATAATGGTATGCAGGTTATGTCAACACTACCTGTTCGATATGCTGTAAATTTGCCAATGGTATTTGATTATATACGGCGTGGAAGTGGAATAAGAAAAAATAGTTTTAACGTCTCAACTACTGTAATATATGATTTTACATTAGATAATATGATGTTAACTGATGAAGAATTAGATTTTGAAAACAAGTTATTTGCAAATGCTTCAGGTCTTATATTGGTGATAGATCCGTTGAGTTTTAATAGTGTTGTTGATTTTGTAAAAGCCAAGACAAATATTAATAGGAATATTGCGTATAAAGTTTATGAAGGCGGCTATGATAATGTATCTAAAATGATACATAATATTTCGCAAAGGATACGAAAAACTTTTAAAATAGAAAAATATAAAAAAATACAAATACCTGCTGCAGTAGTTATTTCTAAATATGATATTTTTGAAGATCTTGTACCTGAGGCTTCAACATTGCGAAAGGAAAGTCCTCACTGTAAAGAGAGAAAGATTAACGATATTGACATACGGAGTGTTCATGCGGAAGTTGCAGCATTACTCAATGGGTGGGATCACGGACTATCAGAGCAAATAGAGTTGCTTTTAGAAACAAATTTTAAAACACATTCATATTTTGCCGTGTCCTCTTTAGGAATAGGTAATTCACCTAAAGAAGGTGGGACATTTGAATTTCCTTATCCCCATAGGATTGAAGACCCAATATTGTGGTTGATGAAAGAAAACATGATTATAAAGTGATTAGGAGTGTTTTTATGAAAGCAGGAGAGTTCAATGATCCTCGTAAACAACAAGAGGCAATTAATAAATCAAAAGAAAATTTTATTTGTCTTGATTGCTTGGATACATCAGATCGTTTAATTAAAAAAGAAGATATAATTCGTATGCCTAAACGTACAAGGTTTTTGCCTGAATGTCAAAAGTGTTCATATAGTAAAAATGGATATTGTTCAAAAAGTCGGGCAGGTGATAAGCTTTATGGTCGGGATCCCGATTTTATCCCGGTTGATCATCGATGTGTATTAGGAAGAATCACAAAAGACGGCGGCTTAGTAAGCATGTCAGAATTATGCTGTCCCTTATGTAAGAAGCCTATTCGCCGAATAGTAGGAAAGCCAATTATTATCTCTATTGTTGGTTCAAGAGATTCGGGAAAGAGTCACTATATTGGAGTTCTTCTCCATGAATTAATGGTTGGTTTAGCTTCAAAGTTTGGTTGGAGTGTACAAGCCGAAGAGGAAACAATTGAAAATTATAAAAAGAATTTTAGTGGAATTTATGATTACCAACAGACGCTAAATTTAACGCAAAAAAATGATGAGGGTTTTTACGATCCATATATTTATTTTGTCTATCCGCGCAACAAAGAACCATTCACCCTTATATTCTTTGATACTGCCGGAGAAGACTTCGCCTCTGATAATCTAATTGAAAATTCAGCTAAACATATTTTTCAAGCAAACGGAATCATCTTTATAATTGACCCGTTAAAAACAGAAGCCTTGTCTACCCTTGTTGATGACAGAGTGATTGCTGAGTCATCACATAACAGCATTGCCTCATCTTTACAAAATGATCAACTATTGACAATGGTATCAACAAGTATTAGAAAACACTTGAAAATCTCTGAAGAAAAACCAATTGATATTCCATTAGCACTAACTCTCTCTAAATTTGATGCTTTGGAAGAAAAGTTTCCACGTTACAATACTGTTGTCAACAGCAGTATCCACAGGCGTTCAGGATCTTATTCAGAGCAGGATTGCGAGAAAGTTAATAAAGAAGTAAAAAGCTTTCTTTTGAAACAAGAAAATACGCGTGTAAATGCATTTATAAAACAGATGGATATTAATTACTGTAATTATCACTGTTTTGCAGTTTCTGCATTAGGACTGAGAAATCATCCTTTGCATGGTCGCATAAGTATTCCTAAACCGCATCGAGTAGAAGATCCAATGTTATGGATTCTTAAAGAAAATAATGTTATTTAGGGGGCTAAATTATGAGCAAGCACCAACTGATATACACATCCTGTCGAAAAGGAATGTATTCCACTTTTGATGGTCAGAATGTTTTTTCACACGATAAAAACATATCCGACGAAAGTCAATATGAACATTTGAAGAAGTATTTTGGGTACCATGAGCCTACGCTTTACTCAGATGTTATAAAAACTATGTTTCCGGAATTGGGAGATTCATTCGTAGAACATCTTTATCCTGAAGACGAAACAGACGAAACGGGACGAAAATTGAATACCTTGCTTTGGGATCGCTGGCGGCAAAATCCTACCGAAACAATATTTCCAATGCATGAAGACATTATTCCCAGAATGCCAAAAGCATTTATTTATGAAAAGCAAGAAAACGGACAATATGCTTTTGTACGCTTGAGTTATTTAGGTCACGATTATATGGGACCTTATGGAAGACTTGGCAATTTCTTGAGCCATATAGTTTGGATGGAAAACGAAAAGCCCAATCATTATCCTTGTGAGTATTACAAAGGCAATACACTTAAGGAAAACATTGATAACGCTTTGGTAAGCAGTTCGGAAAAACCGGACTTTTTACCTGATCCGGAATTGGAAGTAGGTAATTTAATTAATTTTGAAGAAATTTCTCAATTTTTACGTTACTCAGAAAGAATTGAAATCTTTAAAAATATGCTCCATTCATTCATTTCTTCACGAAAAGACGGAAAGAAGATTATTATATGCGATTCAGAAGAAAACATTATAAAGTGGATAGCGGCAATTGAATATGTATTCCCTATCAATTACATATTAGATACCAATATTAACAGTTATGTTTTTGATCCTGGAAATACAACTGCTGATATATGCGGAGTCTTTCCATACGGCACGGATTACAAGTATGATAAATTTTCGGAATCTGCGTATGTGTTTGATTTTGTCAGAAATAGTTTTCCGACTTTTGATAATTCACACCGTTTTTTTAACTTTATAAAAATGTGTTTTACAATGTCAAAAGAAAATTTAAAAGCGTTTCACAATTTTTTGTTAGGCGGATATAGCCTTAACGAAGTAAATGACAAAATATACGATGCTTATTATCTTTATGAATTTTTTGCAAAAGGTATAAAAAATGCCGACGTTAATATGGTGGAACAGGCTCTGAGCTTTTCCAATAAGTATGCAGCTACATCAGAAAAAGAACGATTGATAAGGCTTATACTTACTGATGATGAATTAGAGAATTGCAGCAATAGTTTATTTGTTATTTTGATAAAACATCTTTCAGGTTCAAATGTTTCATTAAATACGGATACAAAAAATATTCTCAAACAGAATATTATAAAAAGGTTCCTTAACTGTATAGAAAATAACAAGATTAGTTATAGCGAGTTTGATAATTTTTATAAGGATACATCGTCATTTGCTGCAAAAATCGGCTTATCTATTTATTCTGAACTGTTTAGCGATATTTATTTTAACAGATTTATGACTCTTGTATCAGAATGTTCCAACTATGATAAGCTTGAAATGTTATGTATTATGACCGGAAAGATGGTTTTGGCTGAGAAAATATCATTAACGGATAGCTTTATAGATACAAAGTATGGAAATCTTTATTACACTATTATTACTTCTGCTTTCAGATTAGAAGAGAGTAAAGGTTATGAAATAACTCTTTGTATTCTTGATACTTACGATAATGTTGATTCTATAATTAATATGACCTTAAATTTGGAAGGAATTGTGTTAGACAACACTTCTGACAACATAACCTGCAATAGAATCTGGTCTAATGTATACAGCAGGTTAATAAATAAAAATTTTGATAACTTAAATGAAGCTAATCATATATTGCTGATAAACGGAAGAATAGATGAAGTATTCAACTTGTATGAAGCATGTTCTAAGAAACTAAAGAAGCCATCCGATTTAAACTCGATGTTTTATCAGCATTATAATAATGTTGTTTGCAGGCAAAAAAATTATGCTCAGAAATATGCAGGTAGAGTTTTTGATTTATATTATCGCGGTTTGTGCTCATTTCATTCTAATGAGATTTATCAGTACCTTAAAGATTTAATGCAAATGATTATTCGTAACAATTACCATTTGTCTTTTACTAATGATTTGATATCGAATGTAATTAATCAAATCGACTACAAAGCCAGCGATGATAAAACGCTGATAATAGATATTTACAATTTTCAGAAGAAGAACAATTCTGAAAGTGTTGATGGAAAAGTACATCTGCTAATGCTGGCTTATGAAATGGATAATAATGTAATAGATTTTTCGTGGAAAGAACAAATTGAACGTCTTAATAATATTTTGCCAAATAGGAAAGCTCCTTTAAATCTTTGCAATACTAAAGAACAAGAAGATTATTTGAATTGGATTAAGCCTAATGTTTTTGATTTATGCAGACGTGGGTGTAATATAGAAAGAATTTTCAATCTGTATGAAATAACCGGATATCAAAAGGAATGTTTAATTTTGTACTGTTTTGGAAACTTTGTTAAACAAGCGAAAAAAGATGATGATAAAATACCTTTTATGTCTAAATTTATGATGTCAATTATCAAAAATTATTTTAACGATGATATAAAAAAGGAAATGTGTAAAGTTCTGTTGGAGTTGAATAAGAATAAGCTTGAATTAGTAAATCAGTTCATAAACAATAATTGTTCAGACTCAGGCATTAAAAGTGAATGGAACGACATAAAGGAGGAAATCATCAGTAAAAACCCTGTATCAAAGTTAGTGCAAAATATATTTAGAAAATTCAAGAAATAATATAGAATTTCCTTTGCTTGATATTCAAAAAATGTAAATTCTGATGTTACAGCATATATCTTAATTTAGATAAATACTCAGCGTTTACATCTAAACAGATAAAGGATATTTGCTTTTTTACACACTGCTCCATAGGACAGAATTAAAAGTGAAAAAGCCAAAATACGGCTATTTATTGTGCTGTTTGTCAAATTATATATAGGGTGGGAACCATGGGGACAATTATATACGATAAACTTAACCTAAACGATAAAAAGATATATGATTTGATGAAAAAATCATTTTCTGCCTTTTCGACTACTGTGAATCTTGGCGTAAAATTACCCGATGATAAAGTGCAGAATATTATGTATTCGGTTTTAGCAGATAATCCGGACATAGCATACTTTGATAAAACTGAATTTGTTGTAGCTTTTGACCTTTTTAAAGGTAATTATTTGAAACTTCAAAAATGTTATAACCCTCTGGAGGCAAAAAGACGAATAGACCAAATGTTAGAAAAAGTAAAAAAAATCACAAAAGAAATTGAACAGATGTATCCTGACAGTGACTATGAAAGATTGTTGTTTACATATTCATATCTTCAATCTCATTTTATTTATGACCAAGAAGAATTTGAATATTCATGCAGAACCGGAAATAGCATTAGAGCCGACTCACATAATGCCTATGGGGTCCTTGTAAACGGAAAAGGTGTATGTGATGGATTTTCTTCTGCGTTTTCATTAATTATGCAAAACTTTAATATCCCCTGTTCATCAATTTTCGGCAGTGCAAAATTTAATACAACTGTTCCTTTAGATCATCAATGGAATATTGTTAAACTTGGAAATAATTTTTTTCATTGTGATGTTACTTTGGATTTAGATGATTATAGCTCTTTCAAGGAATATTCATATAAGTATTTTTGTGTTGATGATAGTTACGCAAAAAAAACACACATTTGGGACTATAAATATTTTCCTATATGTGAATCTCAAAATATGTCATATTTCATAAAAAAGGGATTGTTGGTTCATTCATGGGAACAATTCGACAGGTTAGTAAGCATTGTTGCAAAGAGCAAGAAATCCTTTTTTCAAATTTCCTTGAGTAATAATTTAAAATTTGATAATTCTCTAAAGGAATCGGATATTCTTGTAAAAAGGATTCAAGATATAACTTTGAAATATAGAAATTCTGTAAGTTTTAATTATAAGTGGGATCCGTGTATCAGGTGTCTTTCTTGTAGATATAATTGAGGTGAGAAAATGAAGAAAAGTATTCAACCCGCACGCTTGAGTTATTTTTTTGGTCCCGGATATAAAGATGTAAAAAAAACTATCAAACAAATCTGGGAATTAAATGCTGAGGATGCAAAAAAATATTATATTCAGTATGACGAAGCGGGCTTGATGTCTGTTAAAGGACTGTTTAATTTTTCTCGTGCCATTTCAATTATGACATTTGGCTCCCTCTTTTCTATAATAATAAGTATGGTTATCATTCTTATTCTTGCATTATGTTTTCTTCCGGTTTATCTGCTATTTAGCTTGATTTGGTTAATAGATAGGGTCTACCTTGTGCATAATAAAATTTCAGTAGCTTGTTCACATTGTCATTCAAGTTATCGTCTCCCCATATATGAATGCGAATGTGGTCAAAGACACGATGACCTTACTCCGGGGAAATACGGAATTTGGAAAAGAGAATGTGTATGTGGGAGAAAACTGCCAACGGCATTTTTTAATGGCCGAAAAGAATTAAAAGCAATTTGTCCTGTTTGTCTTAGTAACGGCAAACTTGTATATTTGAACGAAAAAGAGACACGACCGATAACTATTCCTGTTGTTGGCGGAAGATCAGTCGGAAAAACAGCATTCATTACAGCATTTTCAAAAAAATTTATTGATGAAGTTGCCGCAGATAAAGGATTTACAACGGAGTTTTATGATAAAGGATCAGAAATCATATATCAAAAATTCAGTTCTTCATATCTGAGTGGCAGTACAGTTATGACGCAAAAGGTAGACAGCAGAACGGGTACAAATGCTATAGATTTTAGCTTTTTCGTCAATCATGAAAAATTAAAGCCTTCACGATTATTCCATATTTATGACATAGCAGGCGAAATTTTTACGAATAATGTTGAGGGTGAATTGCCCAAGCACTTTACATATTCACAAGGAATTATTTTTATGGTTGATCCGCTTTCACTGCCGGAAGTACGAAATAATTATCAGCATCTACTTGATGTCAGTGACAAAACAGGTATAGGCTATGCAGATGTAATAACGATTTTGGATTCGTTTATTATCAAATTAAAGTCAGTTACCGGAATTGGAGATGAAGAAATGTCAAAAGTTCCGTTAGCAGTTGTTATCAGTAAAACAGATTCTCCGGGGCTATGTGATCATTTTTCTAATAAAAAGCTAAGTGAGATAAAACAACAATCAGATAATAAAAAAATGACGGACATTGAAGCAATAGATATATTATGCAGGCAATTTCTCAGGGAAAATGGCGCAAGTGGTTTTGTTAATTCCCTAGAGATGAAATTTAAGAATACAAAATTCTTTCGTATCAGTTCGATAGGACATTCAAGAAACAAAGGTGCATACAATCCTATGGGCGTTCTTGAACCGGTTAAATGGATTTGTAAATATTCGGATAGAAATTTTTATGAATTGTGGTACGATATAGAGTAAAGGAAGTGTAATATAATGGATTACATAATCGGATTTGGCATACTTTTGGCAGTTGCATTCGTTGCAATGATCCTTTTTAATTTTTTGTTTGATTTTTTGAAACTTGTGGTTCCTCTTTTTATTTTACTTTTTTTAGTTATTGGGGCGATCGTGGCACTATTCACATCACTAAAAAATACTGTTATAGCATTTAAGAAAATTTTTATCAAAAATGACGTGGTGAAATAAAAATGGATACTAAGTTTTTTTCTGATATAGCAGAAAACTATTTTTCTCAGTTTAGTTTTTTTGCAGATTCTAACTATTATAGTGGAGTTGCCGAAAAATATATGTCGGTTGCAGGTGTAATCAGTGCAGGAGTATTGGCATTTCTGATTATGATAATTTTACATAATGAAGATAATGATAGAGCAGGTCCGATCAGGGCTTTGATGGGACTTGTTGCTGTTGAAACCAGTCCTGTTCTTATGGATATGCTGTATAATTTTTTTAAAATATCCTACTCAACTCAAATCGGTGACATGAAAATATTAAGTTATATGAACTATATGGGCGAATTGCATTATTCAACGCATCCGTTATATATGCAAATGAATCCCGTGAATAATGTTATTTCAGGCTTTGTATTGGTCTTGATCATGTATTCTGCCTATAAATTTGATGAGGGATTCGCTTTTTGGACTGGCATATTATTCTATTCTATTACATTACTGATGAATATCAATGCTTTTGTTCCGAACCTTAACAATAGGATTGTTCTTCTCATGTTTATTCAATTTATCGTAGGGGCAATTGTTATGGGATTTTTAAGTATGAATTTATGTGACAAAAAGTATTTTTATAATGCTTGGATTATTTACATGATATTTCATATTGTAAGCAGAGTTGTTGTAGCTTTATCGTATGGTTGTTTTGTTGAGGAATTATCTTTTGGGAAATCAATTGAGGAGTTCATATCATTCTTAACAAACAATTCAGGAATAATATGGATTGATCTTTTTATCTTTGGATTTGTTCTTATGATAGCTATCTTTTACGAAAGAAGTGTTTTTAAAGATATTAAAGAAAGCAGAGTTCATCCTGTACCAATAGAAAGCACTACGGAAAGCGAATGAAGCTGTTTCCGGTGAAATACATTTTGCAGTGTGTGCTAATTGTAACCCGGCTTGTGTCTACTGTTATGAACATTGCAAAGAAAAGGCTTTTATGGGTTTGGAAACAGCAATCGAAATAATAGATAGAGAAATGACAATAGAAGATGGATCTGATTTTGTCTGTATTATTTTGGCGGAGAACCGTTTCTTGCATTTGATAAAATCAAAGAGATACACAAGTATTTACAAAGCAGAACATAGCCAAAAGGGTGGCTTAATGATAACCAATATACTATAGAAGTGTATCTTAGTCTTGACGGCACAAGGGAGATGCATAACAAAAATAGGTTTAATTTTTATGATAGGATAGATGTTGATTTCTTTAATAAGGAATACCCTTTTGCCAAAATGACATTAACTGAAAAAACACAGGATTAAATTAATCGAATCTATATAATTAATTTTATAAATTTTTTATTTACAATATCTACATTTTGACGGTCACAATTATTAATACATTTTACCCATTCCTGCTTTTTTGTGAAGTGGAGCATTGTCTTTTTAAAAATTAATGATATAATTATCTTAATAAAGCGAGTAAATTTTCGAGATAATACGATGATGGCTTTGTTATTGGAAAGAATTAAATGCGGAGGAACTAAGTTATTCCAAAACAGACTATGTTACCAAAGTGTTAGAAATAATATTGCCCGATGTAATTGTCACAGATGATATGATTAAAACTCTTAATGAATTTCAAAAAACAAGTGGCAATATCGAGGTATGGTATAGGATTGGAAAGTAGGTGTCAAAATGAATATGCAAGAATATCCTTTATTTATTGATATATATAAGGGAGAAGGTCGCATTTTGATAATTCCCAATATTAGACACATTGGTGGTTTTTCGGTTAATTCACATAATACCTTCTCTATCAATATATTTTCGGATAGCAAAACAATAGGACAAGCAGTTTTTAATGCGTTGGAGTATATAAAAAATAGTCCGCCTGATACATCAACCCCATACGATAGGCAAACACATCCGGTCTGGAAAGAAAATACTAAATATAAAAGTAAAATTTCTTTCTATAAGAATAACCACCATGCTACTGTAGAAATTTATGAGAATGGCAATTATGATGTATATTCTTTATATAGATACGATGATGGTTATGGCGATATTGCAAAAAAAATTGCTTTACCCTCAAATGCTACAGCAGATGATATTGGACAGGCAATTATAGAGGTGCTTGAACATGTTGAACAGTATAATAATGTAACTGCAAAAGAGACTTATCAGACTATACAACTATTGGATAACTCTACAATAACATTTACCATACCTGATGATGTTCATTTTGTAGATAGCGAAGATAGTGGTGCTTTTGAAATATACCAATGCTATTCCTATATACCTAAAAATGGCAATGAATCTATTGCAGAATTTTATTTGGGAATTGCCTCTGAACTTGATTGCAATCTTTCTCCCGAGAATATCTGTAATTGTTTGGTAGAACTTAATGGTAAAGCCGATAGACTGAAAGTTGAAAATGTGGAATACGGTATTTTTCGTGTTCGTGCTGAAATGAGGAATAAATCCGTACACAAAATATCTTATTTTCTACAAATGGCTGATGATTTATTGTTAGAATGTGGTATGGAAGTACATCAGCCAAATAAAAGAAAAAAGACAGATGAAAAATTATCTAATCTTTTTGAACAATTTGCATTAAGCTGTAAAAAAACTGTATCTCCTCAATTCTCCGCCTCACAATAAATTATCAAAGCTCCCATAACTTTCAAAAAATTATGGGAGCTTTCTAAATGACTTTATATACTTGTTTATACCAATTAGGAAATTTTTACAATAATCAGACACAGTTAAAATAATAAATAACTATTTTAGTTGCCAAAGGACCGATTTACCCATTTTTCGTATTTCATCAAGCCGTTGCATAATCTCAGAACGTGAGTACATATAGTTACCGCTGTTATATTTCCTATGCTGATAATGGAGTAACTATGTACGTTGATTTTTTATGCAGGCTTAAAATGTACTTTTATTGTCCGTATTGATCGACAAAATTCATACGAATATTTTTAGAATTTTTCGGTAAACTATTGTCATACAAATTTGAAATCGGATATTCGGCATAGTTATGGTCAGTATTTATAGAAATATTTAACGTCTGATTTGTTTCAATGCCGATTCCTAATTCCGAAACAAGCCTTTTCATCTTTTTCTGAACAATACAAATAGCTCTAATTACATAATCCGGCAAAACTTCTTCAACCATTTCTGCACCTCTGTCTTTTATCCTGTCGGAAAAGTGGTATAAATAGTAAAGATAGTTTGCCTCAAAGTTTCTCCTTGCTTTTTCCATATCGGTGTGTGTATTGCATATTCTGTATTCTTCCGAATACTCACACCTTTTAAGCAGAAAACCTTTTTTATACAGCTCGGGGTCATCACCCCTTAACATATAAGCTAAGTAATAATGATGTATGTCAAATTCACAATTTTCTTTGGTGTACGTTATTCTGTCCCTCGGAAAATCCAACAGATATGATTTTTTTGCTTCGTCAAGAACATTGTCAACAAAACAGCTCTGAATATCATCAACATATATTTTGTTAAAATGAAACTTGAACCTATCGTCTAAGTATGAAAAAAGCGAAATGTTATCATCAAAGATTATTTTGTTATCATTTATGAAGTAATATAACCACATTACATTATCCAAAAATACCTGTCCGGGCATAGATACGGTGTTATTATGCTTTGAATAGTATTTTACGGGTGACATACTTAACAATGCGGTATTGCCAAGCCTTGAACCTGAGCGGAGTGCAAGAAAATATACAGCCTCGTAAATTTCTCTTAGCCCATTTATTACATCATAATTATTTTCTGCAATATGATAAGTCGATTTGAGCTGCCTAAGTTTTTTATTGCCGGATTTTCTATGTTTCGGTTCGTAATACTGCAAATATCTGAAAGCCGAACCAAATACCTCCGGTCTGCAATCAATTCCGTGTGAACACGCATCTATTCCCAAAACTCTGCCCGCTATTGAATAATCCGCGTATTCCCTTAATTCAACGATTGATTTAGCACGAATACCGACTTTATTTCTTAAACCGTGATACCGACAGTCGCTTTTTTTCGATTCTGAGCTTTCTTTCGGAAAATAAAGCGTATAGAAAAAATTCTTTTGGCAATTCAGTTTTCGTTTTGACTTTACAATTTTTAATGCCCTATTAATCGACCTATCATACATTTTAACAGATTCGGCAAGTTCCTGCCATTTCATTTTGGGTGATATACGCATTTCAATTCTGCGGAATTTCATATCGCCGCAAACACTGCATATTGAATCTACTGCAATATTTTCTTCACTTCGTACAGTGTCAAATATAAAACGATTTTTTCCGCCGCTATATTCAAAAAAGTTACAGGAACCTGCTCTTTCACTGCTCTGCAAAATTTCCGTTTGAAACTGTTGTTTCATTGACAGGTATGAGAACAACAGTTTCTTAACCTCTTCATAACCTTTCGACTTCTCTGTTATCATTTTCAATGAATAATATAAGCCGTTTTTACAGCTTAGCAAATTTTGGGCATAATCTATATCTATGCAAATATTAAACCGTAATATGTAATCTTGAATTTTATTATCGGGAAATAAATAACTGTAATTAGAATTTGAGTAAAAAATTTCATATTGCAAAATCTTTGTAATTTCTTCCTTTGCTTTTTCATATTGACCTGCAAAGTAATTATCACCGGTTATACAATATAAGAATAAGCGTATAATTACCGCCTTTTTGAATATCTGCTCTAACAGATGTTCATTTTCTTCGTTTGGATATTTCTTTAACTTGCTTTTTCCCACCGCTGTTACAAATGTTCCCTCATCTGTTTCTTTCGCAAGTTTTTGCCGAATATATTCAAACTCATATCCGAAACTAAAGTTGTCCTCAAACCTTTTGGGGAGCGAATCCGCAAATTCAAACAAAACATCACCAAAATCAAAACTGTTGCTTTTTGAAAGTGATTTTTCATTAAAATACCCGATAAACTTTTTTATTCTGTCATCAAGCTGTCGATTATCATAATACGGCAAAATATCTATGACATTTCTGCCCATTTCATTTTCGGAAAATATACAAGGAGCATTATCTGCACAAAGAGTCTTTATAGATGTTCCGAAATACACGGAATTAAAGGAAAGTGAAGACAATTCCGGTTTATGCCTATCCATCATTATAATCACCTCTCAGATTAGAAAATCAGCTTTATGTTGATTCACTGCTTAACGGCAAAGATTTTTTGGACGGTTTTGTATCGACCGATTTTCCGCTTACCTGTTCATTACCGGTTTCTTTATTCGATACTCCGGATTAGTCTGACACATCTTTTCTTAATGCTGATATTGATTGAAACGGAACGCCCATTAGTGCTTTGGGCGTTTTCACATTATTGTCACTTGTATATATCATCTTCCTTATTTGCTGTTTTTGTTCTTCCGTATTGAACCGTGAGGGTAACAGCGCATATTAAAAATCCGCCTGTAAGTGTGCATGAAATTTAGGTTTATTAAGCAAGGCTTATAACTTTCGGGATAATAAAATACTTATGGATACACCGTGTGATGTCCATATATTTTTCTCGAAGCGTTAACGCCAAGCAGTCCTTCCGATGTGAAATAATAAGATTATAAATATGTATAACTCAAATTTTTTTATGCAGCATTTTTCTGATTTTTTCGGCCGCCGCCACAGCCGCTGAAGTAAACATACCGAAACCTACGGAGTTTCCAAAACTATATAAACCAAATATCCGCAATAAAAAAACGGACATTAACAATATTGCCGATATTATAATTGATACAGTTCTATATACTTTTTTCTCGTTGCTGCTCAGGGGCTTGTTATCATTTTCTACCGGAGAAATAATCAGAATAATAAAAAATGAAATTATGGCCGATATTGTGATTACGGGACTATTGAAAAAGTTCAACAGCTTCATTATAATTAAAACCGTTCCGTTTATTAAAAATGAAATCCAAAAACATACAGCAGACGTCTTTGCATGATACCCACCTGCAAATTTTCTTATCAGTATAAACGAAAGATAAAAAATTATGCTTTCGGCTAATAAACCAAAACAAATTCCTAATATAATGACCACAACGATATGCAGGGCAGATGATAAAACAATGAAAAAGGCGTATTTATATAAATCGTATTTTTCATCATTATCAATAGCACTGCACAAAGCCCCGGCAGCTTTTGCAGATAATTTGTCTATCACTTGATTTTTTTAAACTCATCAAGGTCAACAGACGCTTTAGGCTGGTACAAAATAAAGCAGCCCGATGATGAATTAACATGAATTGTTAATATAAGAGCAAGAAATGACGTTATCGCCGGAGCCAACCTATAAATTACATTTTTTGCGTGTTTAATCATAAAAAAATCCCCTTTCGTTGAATGTTTTTTATCTTTGTTGCACTTGTAATATGATTTTATCATAATAAAAACAGAATTTCATCGAAAAAGGAAAAACGGTATTAAATTCGGGAAAAATGGTAATTTGTATTTTCGGAATACGATTTATCATATATAATATATAAAAGAGGGTGGTAGAATGGAAATTTTAATATGCGATGACGATACTACTATTATTGATAATATAAAAAGTATGATATTGTTATATTTCAAGGATAAAAATATAGATATTAATATTTCAGAGTATACTTCCGGAGCAAAGGTTTTATTGCTTGATAAAAAATTTGATATTGCTTTTATTGATATAGAAATGCCGGGAGCAAGCGGTCTTGAGATAACACGATACATAAAGAATATAAACAGGAACACAATAGTATTTATAATTACGGCGTATGAGGGATACCTTGACGATGCGATGGATTTGAGCATTTTCAGATATATTTCAAAACCGGTATCACAGGAAAGATTCTTCAAAAACTTAAACAAGGCTATGGAGCTATATAATAAAAATTCGCATATTATTATCGTTGATAATAAGTCAAGAAATTATAATATATTGACACAAAATATTGTGTACGCTACTATTCTTGATAAGAAAAGCGTAAGAATCATTTTGGAAGACAGAGAATTTGTTTCGTACAAAAGTTGGAAATACTGGCTGAAAGAGCTTTTGGGATTTGATTGTTTTCTAAGACCGCATTACAGCTTCATTGTCAATTCAAATTATATTACGGATTATGACAAACAAAGCTTGACCTTAAAAATAAGTAATGATATAACGACTATCCCTATTTCCAGAAGATATTACAAACATTTTGAGGACGATTTTTTGAAATATATAGGAGCGACCGTATGATTGAAACAATTTGTTATCTTGCAATTTTTATAGTAGAAACCGTAACATCTGTATTATATTTTGAAATTAAGTTTAAACGTAAATCAAGTTTTAATATTGTACTTTTACTTTCGGTTTGGTCTTTTCTCATTTCATTTTTCGTAAACACCTTAGGCTTGTTTATACTGAATGTAGTCATATTCTTTTTAGTGAATTTTGTCATATTGTTTTTTTGCTATGAATCAAAAATCCAAGCCTGTATTTTTAATATTTCACTTCTCATTGTCTATATGATTGTTACGGAATTAATTGTTCTGTATTTTTCCGAATTGTTTTTTAATCACAAAATCCTGCCCGAGGACAATGAGCCTATTGTTTTAATAATCCAGACAACAGCCTCCAAACTGCTGTATTTTTCAGCAGTGTACATAACCGCAAAACTATCTAAGAAAGAACAGAAGAATGAAAAAAATCCGTTTTTAGTATTTTTGAGCGTACTGCCGATTTCATCTATCATAATTATGATTACGACAGCATACATCTGTATCTATTACGATATAGACAAAAATTCACAAATAATACTTGTTATAAGTAATATATTGATGTTGGTTGCTAATATTATTGTTTTCTACATATATGAATACACTTTAAATACAAACAGAAAATATACAATGATGCTGCTCGAAAAGCAAAGCGCCGAAAGCAACGAAGAATATTATAAATTGCTTGCAGAACAAAACGAAACTTCAAATGTTATGATACACGACATAAAAAGGCATCTTAATGCAATAAGAAATATGCTTCAGAATAATTTGCCTCCAAAAGAAATCAACGGCTATATTGATGAAATCGTAGGAGTGTTCGAGAAATCCGAACGAGTAGACTATTGCGGTAATACACTTTTGAACCTGATAACATACAGGTATGCACGATTATCCAAACTGAAAGGCATTGAATTTCAGGTAAATATCCGAGAAGCAAATCTGAAATTCCTGTCCGATTACGATATAACCGCTCTGTTTGATAATTTGCTTGAAAATGCAATTGAGGCGGCAGAAACGACAAAAGAAAAATACATAGAGTTTTCAATATATTCAAGGAATGAAAACTTTGTCATTATAAAAATATTAAATTCATTTTCTGTAAAGCCGCAAATCAACAATGGAAAACTGTCGTCCTCAAAGGCGGGTAAATTTCACGGTATAGGTACGGTAAGCATAAAAAGAATTATTTCAAAGTATAATGGTTCTTTAGACATAGATGTCAATGATGAAAACAAAACCTTTTGTGTGACAATAGTTTTTAAAACAAAAAAGGAGTAAACTTTGTATACTTTTGTTTTTTGCACCGTCTATATTTCAAATTGAGGTGAAATATGTTTGTTGACGCACACTTTTTTTTGCTGTAATTTCAATGAATTGCCTAAAAACAAAGAAAGTATAATAAACGATTTTTTTAGGCTAAAAATACAAAAAGACATTGTCAGCATAAATGATGATATTGTATTAAAATACTCATCACTTTTTTCAAAAGGATTTAAAACTCTTGATTACTCACTTAATAATCTTAGGGAGGGTATAAATTATTATGGAATTTCTGTTATATCTCCGAATGAGATACTTAACTTTAAAAACATAATAGATAGTATTCAGGAAAAAGAAATAATCGGTTTGATTAAATTATGCTGTTATGCTATTGAAGCGAAAGAGTACCTTGTTCATTTTGGTGTTTAATTTCAGACAATCAATTAATAACAAAAGAAAGGGTGATATGGAATGAATGACACATATCAAAGTGTGTTTTCGGAAGAAATTAGACTGCCGTTGTGTGAATTATGTGATAAGTATTGTATTGACCCGGAATCCGGTATTGACAGTGAGAATTATTTTAAAAATTTGATTAAGAGCATTAATTATACAACAATTCCAGACTTAATCGTTTCTTTAGAAAAAATAATAAAAAAAGACTTTATAGTGATGAATAAGGCTCCTCATTGGATACAAGGTTCCGACTGGCAGTTCAATAACGGCAAACCTATGATATTTATAGGTCAAATATCGAAAGGATATAATAACTTAGGAATAAGCTGCGATATGGTTTTTTATGTTTTTTATGACCCGACAGACGGGTGCGTTAAAACCATTATTCAAACAGACTGAATATGTTTGATTTCGGATTATATTTCCAAAACGCTTATAATAAGCCGAACTTATCCGTGCTGTTAAAAGAAACGGCAAAGTCACTCTGTAAGAATATTTGATGTAAAATACAAATATGGTTGGAGCAATGAAAGGTGATTTTATGACGTTTTTAATTGAAGATAATTATTTTAACTCAAAGGAAGAAATAATGATTTTGATAATTGCTTTAGGGACAATTGAGGCAATTAAGAATAATATAATATCAATTGATGAGGCTGAGAAAATTATTTTTTCACCATATTCCGAAAAGGCATTAAGTAACTCCCGATGTAATACGGAAATTATAAAAATCATTGAATCGGCTTGTGAATTAGAAGACATTAAATCTTTAATTCCCGCAAAATTTGACCAAAGCATTGATGAGATAAAATCAATGATAATAGATGTTTTATCCTGTTATGAAAAATATGATAAAGAACAATTTATACGGTGGTCAATACCTTTGTAAGCTGACGGATATATTTTTGAGGATATTCAACGGACGTATATACAGATTTTTTAATAAGGGCATAGTAGACCCTAAATCGGAGAATTATGTATGGTCGATACAGTACATCAGCGGAAAGCACGGAAGTATTTCCGACACGGTAAGCCTGCATAAGTAACTTTATGCTGAACCGAAATTTTAATTTTAAAAAGCGAACGGAAACCGCTTCCTGTATGAAATATAAAAAATAAGTGCGGTTTCCTCAACAAAATCAAGGAAACCGCACTTTATTACACGGCTGTTATTTTATAAAATTAGGCTTTAAGTAAAAGCTATATACAATTAATTTAAGCCTGTACTCTCAGCAGCATATTTAACATATCCTTTAGTTCTTTTAAAACATCTGCGGCATAAGGACTGTTATATCCGTCCTTTGCCAGTGCGTCTATTTGCTCTTTCAGCGTTTGTGTCATCTCAATACGCGGATCATACCGTGTTTCCGATGTCACTGGCAATGTTATTTCCGGCGTATTTTCCGCATTAAAGCTGTTAAGCAGAACCAGCAGACTTTGCATCTGCGTCTCGGACATACGGTCAATTGCGTCCAACAAAGTTTCTTTTACAGTCATACTGACCTCTCCTTTTTTATTGCCGGACGGAGAAATTCCGGTAAGACGAATAGTATGCTCGTCCACGGAAACCGCCCGACCTTTTTTAAGCAGCCCTCTTGCCCTTTTCGGGTAAGTGGTGCCGACGGTGTTTCCGTAAGCATCTACGACAATTATGTTTTTTGTTATGGGTGTCATCCCCCTTGTCATTGATAATGCAGGGATACTGCATATTTTTATTATAGCTTTTGACAAACTATTTGTCAACGATTAGTCAAAAAATAGAGAAAGAAAAAAATTACGGGGAACCCCTTGCGTGGGTTCCCCACCGAAAAACAGTCCACCGGACTGTATTTCGCCCCTCCTGCTTTTTAGAAGTAATAAGAATTTCG
>CANQBK010000022.1 GCA_947589485.1 uncultured Clostridia bacterium
GGTATTTATTGTTCGAGTTAAGAGTGAGCGGAGCGAACGACTTCGCGAATCGGGGGCGCAGGCACTGCGCCGGAGCCCTTAACTATCATTTTCAAAAAAAGAAAGCAAAAAATTACGGGGAACCCCTTGCGCGGGTTCCCCGAATTGCAAATTTAAAAAATTTACGTTATCCTATAAACATTTGGGACCAGTAATTTCCGTCGGCAACATAACCCATTCCTATTTGAGTGTATGAAGAATTAAGTATGTTCGCTCTGTGTCCCTCAGAGTTCATCCAAGCGTTTACAACTGCTTGCGGCGAACGCTGTCCCATAGCTATGTTTTCTCCTGCCGAACGATAGCTTATTCCGAATTGCTTCATCATATCAAAGGGACTTCCGTAGGTTGGAGAATTGTGACTGAAGTATTTGTTGTCGTGCATATCCTGTGCCTTTATCCGTGCCACCTTTGAAAGCTCGGTATTGAGAGAAAGCTCTTGCAAGCCGTTTTCTTTGCGTATGTCGTTTACAAGCTGAACAACCTGTTTTTCATAGTCGTTTACCGAATAACCGCTTGAATCGGGAACAGACGGAACAGATGTATCAGTGCTGTGTGACGGTGCTTTACTGTCGCTTTCCGATGTATCGGGTACGCTCGGCTTTGAGGGAGCAGATGGTGTTGTTGGTGCAGAACCGCTGTCAGAAGTTGTACACTGTGAGTTATCGGGAAGAATACCGCACTGTTTTATTAGATTTTGAATATCCGATATGTCACATCCGCATTTGTTGATAAGATTTTGAATATCACACGGTGCGCTGTTGCTTTGCTCTATAATATTATTGACATTCTCTGAAGAGCCGCAGCATTGTGACAGAATATTTTTTAAATCGTTTGCGTTACAGCCGTTTACGCTAACAACGCAGTTTCCGATATTCCCGCAGTTCGGAACATTTATTGAGCTGTTTTCCGCCGCATTTGCGGATAACGCAGCCGCAGATGATACAAGCAGCGCACAAATTAAAGATGCAGAAATATGTGTAAGTTTTTTCATAAATAAAACCTCCGATATTTTTTTAGATTGATTTTTAAAAGTTAAATTAACTTTATCAACCTTACGTTTTCAATTATAAGTCCATACGGGTGAATATTCAACACACAAAAAATGGAACAATCGGAAAAGAATAGATGACAATTTTGTAATATTTGATTTTGCGTAAAAAACAGCCGCCGCTGTCCTTTCTATCCGTCGATTACGGCGGTGTAAAAGTGACAACGGCGGTTAAATGCTGTACCGCAAAATTCGTAAATTTTTCGTTTTAATAATGATATTTTTTACGGCAGACGCATACAAAATAATTTTATGAAAGTTCAAACGCTCCCGTATAAAGTTGATAGTATTTACCCTTTTGAGCTATAAGCTGTTCGTGCGTGCCTCTTTCAATTATCCTTCCAAGTTCAAGCACCATTATTACATCGGAGTTTTGCACGGTGGAAAGTCTGTGTGCAATTACAAATACGGTTCTGCCGTACATAAGTCCGTCCATACCCTTTTGTACAAGTGCCTCGGTCCTTGTGTCGATACTGGAGGTTGCCTCGTCAAGTATCATAACCGGCGGGTCCGCAACGGCGGCACGGGCGATTGATATAAGCTGACATTGACCCTGTGAAAGCTGCCCTCCGTCACCGGTTATAAATGTGTTGTAACCGTCGGGAAGTCTTGTTATGAAGTCGTGGGCGTTTGCCAGTTTTGCAGCCGCTATACATTCTTCATCAGTTGCATCGAGCTTACCGTATCTGATATTTTCCATAACTGTACCGGTAAAAAGATGAACATCTTGAAGAACTATTCCGAGGGAACGTCTAAGGTCTGTCTTTTTTATTTTATTTATATTTATTCCGTCGTAACGTATCTTACCGTCGTCAATATCATAAAAGCGGTTTATAAGATTTGTAATGGTTGTTTTGCCGGCACCTGTGGAACCGACAAAGGCGACCTTTTCGCCGGGATTTGCGTAGAGTTTGATATTATGAAGTATCAATTTGTTGGGGTCATATCCGAAATCAACATCATCTATAACCACCTCGCCGCATAGCTTCGTGTAGGTTACAGTACCGTCGCTGTGCGGGTGTTTCCACGCCCACATTTCCGTACATTCGTCGCTTTCGGTGATATTATCGTTTTTATCGTATTTAGCGTTTACAAGAGTAACGTAACCGTTATCCTTTTCGCTTTCCTCGTCCATAAGGTTAAAGATTCTTTCTGCACCTGCAAGAGCCATAATAACCGAGTTAAGCTGGTTTGAAATTTCGCTTATGGGACGTGTAAAGGTTTTGGAAAGCGACAGGAACGATGCAATTACACCCAGAGAAATGGGGCTTATGCCGAATATTGCAAGCGCACCGCCGACTATTGCAATAAGTACATATTGAATGTTGCCGAGGTTGTTCATAATAGGCATAAGTATGTTTACATAGGTGTTTGAGTTGGTGGCTGTTTTGCAAAGTTCCTCGTTTCTTTTGTCAAACTCTTTCTTTGCCTGTTCCTCGTGGCAGAAAACCTTGATTACCTTTTGACCGTTTATCATTTCCTCTATATAACCGTTAACGTCGCCTATTTCCTGTTGTTGTCTTATAAAATGCACCGCACTGTTGCCTGCGATTTTTTTGGTGACAAAAAGCATTATTATAACAAACAAAATTATAAAAGCGGTCAAATATATATTGAGCGAAAGCATTGCGATAAATACGGTGATAATTGTAATTAATGATGAAAACATCTGAGGAATACTCATAGAAAGCATTTGGCGTAGAGTATCGGTATCGTTAGTGTAACGGCTCATAATGTCACCGTGAGTATGTGTATCGAAATATTTTATCGGCAATGACTGCATGTGCGAGAACATTTCATCTCTTATTTTCTTTTGTACGCCCTGTGAAATTGTAACCATAATACGGTTGTATACAAGGGTCGCAACCGCACCGAAAATAAGTATTATTCCCATTATGATTAGTGCGTTTAAAAGTCCGCTGAAATCCTTTACCTTGGCGGTTATTAGGGGAGTAATGTAGTTGTCAATAAGGATTTGTATAAACAATGAGCTGAAAACACCTGCGGCGGCGCTTATCACAATACAGACAAGTACCAAAACAAACCTGCCCTTATACTTTCCCATATATTTTAAAAGACGAGCTATTGTCTTTTTGGGATTTCCGCTGAATTTTGCCGGCGGCTTCCTATGCGGCTGTGCGCTTTTGCTTTTATTTTTACTCATTTGACACACTTCCTTTCTGTTGAGAATAATATACCTGTTTGTAAATCTCGTTGTTTTTAAGAAGTTCATCATGCTTTCCTACGGCGTTTATCATACCGCCGTCAAGAACGATGATTTTGTCGGCGTCCTGAACGGAAGAAATACGCTGTGCAATAATGATTTTTGTTGTGTCGGGAATTTCCTCCGCAAATGCTTTCCGTATGAGTGCATCGGTTTTTGTATCGACTGCGCTTGTGGAGTCGTCCAGAATAAGTATTTTAGGCTTTTTGAGCAATGCTCTTGCTATACATAGTCTTTGACGCTGACCGCCCGAAACATTTGTGCCGCCCTGTTCTATATATGTATCGTATTTATCGGGCATACGTTTTATAAAGTCGTCTGCTTGGGCGAGCTTACAGGCTCTTACCAATTCATCGTCGCTTGCGTTTTCGTTGCCCCACCGCAAATTTTCCTTTATAGTGCCGGAAAAAAGAACATTTTTCTGAAGAACCATAGCAACATTATCACGCAGGGCATTTATGTCATATTCCTTTACATTTTTTCCTCCGACATAAATGTTGCCGCAGGTTGCGTCATAAAGCCGGGGTATAAGCTGTACAAAGGTCGATTTTGAAGAGCCTGTTCCGCCGATAATTCCTACGGTTTCGCCCGATTTTATTTCTATGTTTATATCTTTAAGGCAGAGCTTGTCGGTATCCTTTGCATAGCTGAAGCTGACGTTTTCAAATTTTATGTCTCCGTTCGGTATTACCTCGGAGGGTGCGTCGCCGTTTGTAAGGTCTATTTCTTCGTTAAGAACCTCTGCAATACGGTCTGCCGATGCTTTTGACATAGTAACCATAACCATTACCATTGATATAAACATAAGACTCATTAAAATCTGCATAATATATGTGAACATACTTGTAAGCTCGCCGGTCGTCATCTCATTGTAAGATATGAGCTGTGCGGCAAACCATGAAATCAAAAGAATACAAATATAAACGCATATCTGCATTACAGGCATATTGAACGCCACTATTTTTTCGGCTTTTGAAAAGTCTTTATATATTTTTTCGGAAATATTTCCGAACTTTTGTACCTCGTGTTCCTCGCGTACAAAAGACTTTACGACCCTTATACCGTGTAAATTTTCCTGAACCACGTTATTCAGCTTGTCATAGGTTTTGAAAACCCTGCTGAAAACGGGAAATGCAAAGTGTACTATAAAATACAGTGCCAAAGCTATTATAGGAATCATTGCCACAAATGTCCACGAAATTGAAACATTGACCGTAAAGGACATTATCATAGCAAAAATCATCATAAACGGGGCTCTTACCGCAACCCTTATTACCATTTGGTATGAATTTTGGACGTTGGTAACATCAGTCGTCATTCGTGTGACAAGACCCGATGTTGAGAATTTGTCAATGTTGGCAAATGAAAACTTTTGTATCTTGTAGAATATGTCGTGCCTTAAATTTTTGGCGAATCCTGCCGAGGCAACAGCCGCATATCTTCCCGACAGTGCGCCGAACGCAAGAGCCAAAAATGCGGCTGCAAGAATAATAAGACCCATTTGCCAAATAAATTGTATGTCACCTTTGTTTATACCTTTGTCAATGAGGTCCGCCATAAGGTACGGTACAATGACTTCCATAACAACCTCAAGTATGACAAAAATCGGCGTGAGCAATGACGCGAGCTTGTATTCACGCACACTTTTTGCAAGAGTTTTTATCATTTTTCTGTTCCTCCTTCATCGGTTAAATTTCGTTGGATTTTTTCGAGTACATTAAAAAACACACAAAGCTCTTCCTCTGCAATGTTCCTGCGCATTTTGTCCTCGTGGTCGATTATATTGCGCAGCATTAAACGTTGTATTTCCCATGCCTTTGGAGTAAGCGTAAGTTTTTTTAATCTGGCGTCGTAGCTTACCGCTTCACGGGTTATATATCCCTTTTTTTCCATAAGCTGTATCATATTTGAAACCGTTGAGCGTCTTAAATAAAACCGTTCCTCTATGTCTTTCTGGAAAATATCCTTGTCACTGTTTTCGGCAAGATAGCCTATTATCCAACCGTTTTTTCCGGTAGCGTCATCAACCTTTTTTTTAATATCGGTTTTACTGTAATCACGTCTTATCATATTGTTGACTTTACTCAGTTCCATACCGATATATTTATCGTGCGGCATAATAACACCTCCTTTTGCGGCGCAGTTTGTTAGCATACTAATTGTTAGTACGCTAACATCTTATCATTTTTGAAATAATATGTCAATAATTACTATATATTTTTGTAAAGATACAGTAAATTTAAAACCACTGTACGGTGTTTTATATATATTTTTAAAATTAATGTAAAAAAATCGAATTTATGTATTGACAAATGTAATTTTTGCGGTATAATAAAAGTAAATTATATCATACCAAGATTAATTGGGTTACTGTGATAAGGTTACTGTGAAAGTACAGTGAACTTCATAGTATACCGCAAAGCTCCAATGCCGTATCGTTAAGATACGGCATTGTCTTTTGGGGGTAATTATGAGGTACTCAATAGGTCTTGATATAGGAATAGCCTCTGTTGGATATGCGATTATAATGCTTGATGGGAACGACGAGCCGGCTCGTATTTTAAAGTTGGGTTCAAGGATTTTTGATATTCCCGAAAATCCTGATGACGGGGCTTCATTGGCGGCTCCGCGCAGAGAAAAAAGAGGTATACGCAGACTGCTGCGAAGAAAACGTTTCAGAAAAGAAAGAATAAAGAAACTGATAGAAAAAAATAATATAATGACTTTAACGGAAATTTCCGAAATATATAACAAAAGTAAACTTGACGATATTTACGAGATACGATACAGAGCGGTATATGAAAAAATAAACAAAGAGGAATTTGTGCGTTTACTTATACATTTAAGCGAACGCAGAGGGTTTAAATCGAATCGAAAGGTTGACAGTAAAAATAAAAAATCCGATGATGGCGCTTTGCTGACGGCAATCAAACAAAACGAGGAACTCATGCATACTAAAGGTTACCGCACAATAGGTGAAATGCTCTTTAAGGACGAAAAATTTGCGTCGTTCAAGCGGAACAAGCAGGAAAAGTATGAGAATACATTTTCAAGAAAAAATTATGAGGACGAAATAAAATATATATTTAAAATACAAAGAGAGAACGGAAACGAATTTGCGTCGGAAGAGTTTGAAAAGGCTTATCTTGATATATATTTATCTCAACGGGCGTTTGATGAGGGTCCGGGAGGAAACAGTCCCTACGGCGGTAACCAAATAGAAAAAATGCTCGGAAAGTGTACATTTGAAAATGATGAGTTCCGTGCCGTTAAAGCGTCTTTTTCATTTGAGTATTTCAATCTTCTTTCTAAAATCAACTCAATAAAGGTCGGCTCACCAAAAAGATTTTTGACACAAGAGGAAAGAAGAAAAATTAAAGAAAAGGCATTTAAAACCCAAAACCTTACTTATGAATCACTGCGGAATGAAATTGCGTTGCCGCTAAGTGAAGATTTTAACATTTCATACAATGAAAACAGTATGGAAGATGTGGAAAAGAAAACCAAATTTACATATCTAAACGCGTATCATACGTTTAAAAAAGCATACGGTTCGGTGTTTGATTTATGGGACAATGAAAAGAAAAATAACCTTGCGTATGCTCTTACGGTTTATAAGAACGATAATAAAATACGGGAATATCTTACGGAAAAGAGGTTCGAGCCTGCTGAAATTGATATTGCGCTGACTCTGCCGTCATTCAGCAAAACCGCAAATTTGTCTGTTAAGGCAATTGACAAGATAATTCCGTATTTGGAGCAGGGTATGCAGTATAACGAGGCTTGCGAATGTGCGGGTTATAATTTTAAATCCGATGACAAAAGCATCGGAAAATTCCTCCCCGCAAATCCCGATAAGGCTTTGGAGTTACAGACATTAAACAATCCCGTTGTGAGGCGTTCTGTTTCACAAACTATTAAGGTCGTTAATGCCATAATAAGAGAGATGGACGAAAGTCCCGTATTTGTTAATATTGAAGTTGCCCGTGAACTTGCAAAAAATTTCAAGGACAGAAAAGACATTGAGAAAAAGCAGAAAAAACGTAAAGAAAACAATGAAGGCATTATGCAGGAATTGAGGGATATTGACAAAATCATACAGCCGTCGGGTCAAGATTTGATTAAACTAAAATTGTGGAAAGAGCAGGACGGTATTTGTCCATATTCGCTAAAGAAAATTCCGAGAGAACGTCTGTTTGAGGGCGGTTTTGCGGAAATCGACCACATTATCCCGTATTCGCTTAGCTTTGACGATTCGTACAACAACAAGGTTCTTGTACTTTCTGCCGAAAACAGACAAAAAGGCAACCGTATACCGATGGAATACCTTAGCGGAAAAAGACAGGACGATTTTTATGTTTGGGTAGAAAACTCTAATTTGACAAAAAGAAAAAGACTGAACCTTTTAAAGGAGAAATTGACCGAGGAGGATTTGTCACAATTTAAAAAGCGTAATTTGCAGGATACAAAATATATTTGTAGGTTTATGCTTAACTACATAAAAAAATATCTTATGTTTGCTCCGAACAACAGCGGCTTAAAAAATACGGTAAAAGCAGTGAGCGGCGGCGTTACGAGTTATGTAAGGAAGCGTTGGGGCATAAAGAAAATAAGAGAAAACGGAGATACACATCATGCCGTTGATGCGGTTGTAATTGCCTGTATTACGAACGGTATGATAAGAAGAATATCGGAATATTCCAAATATCGCGAAAACAGATATGTTGACCCCGACACGGGAGAAATATTTGATATTGACACAAAAACGGGTGAAATTATCGACCGTTTCCCGATGCCTTATAAATGGTTCAGAGATGAACTTGAAATTTTATGTTCAAATAATCCGACAAAAGCACTGCACGACAACCCTCTTCCGAATTACGGGGTTGACGAGCCGTTAAAGCCGATATTTGTATCGAGAATGTCTAAGCATAAGGTTACGGGAAAGGCACACAAGGATACAATCAGGAAACCTTATGAGGATAACGAAGGAATACAATACGAAATCTCAAAGGTAAAGCTGGAAGATTTGAAGATGGAAAAAGGCGAAATAAAGAATTATTATAATCCGTCCAGTGACCTGCTTCTTTATAACGCATTGAAAAAGCGTCTTGAAGAATTTGACGGAAACGCAAAAAAGGCATTTGCAGAGCCGTTTTATAAGCCAAAAAGTGACGGTTCGCCTGGTCCTGTTGTAAAGAAGGTCAAAACAATCGAAAAAGCTACTTTGACCGTACCGGTTCTTCAGGGCAATGGAATTGCGGATAACGGCTCTATGGTAAGGACAGATGTTTTTTATGTTGAAAACGAAGGCTATTATTTAGTGCCGATTTATGTTTCCGACACGGTAAAGGATAAGCTGCCAAACAAAGCAATAGTTCAAGCTAAGCCTTATTCCGATTGGAAAGTTATGGATGACAAGGATTTCCTTTTCTCTCTGTATCCGGAAGATTTAATAAAAATAAAGAGAAAAAAGGATATTAAGTTTTCCCTTGTAAACACAGACAGCACACTGCCAAAAGAACACATTGAAAATGATTGTTTTGTATATTACAAGAGCTGTAAAATTTCCGATGGCACAATTAAGATTATAAATCATGACAATACATATACGGTATCGAGCTTGGGTGTAAAAACATTGGTTTCGTTGGAAAAATACAAGGTCGATATTCTCGGAAATATTACAAAAGTAAAAAAAGAAAGGAGGGAAGGATTCAGATAGTGGGATACAGAGTTTTGTTTTTAAGCAGTCCCGTAAAGCTGTCGGTAAAAAACGAGCAGCTTTTGATTGATAACGGAAAAATCACTAAGGTGCCGCTTGAGGATATAGAGTGTATTGCGGCTGATAATCTTCAGGTTAGCTTAGGAACGTATTTGATGATGAAATTTGCCGAATATGCAATAACATTTTATGTTACCGACAGAGCGCACCACCCGTGCTGCGTTACCTTGCCCGTAAGCCGACACAGCAGGCATACATCTGTTTTAAGGCACCAGATTGACATGAGCGTTCCGACAAAAAAGCGTCTGCAAAAGCAGATTATCCAAAGAAAAATCCAAAATCAATCGGAGGCTTTAAGGCTTTGCGGTATTGAGGGCTGGAAAGAGCTTGCCGCATTGAAACAAAAGGTGCTGTCGGGTGACACAAGCAATGTTGAAGCCGTTGCGGCGGCAAAATATTTCAGACTTATGTTTGGAAAATCTTTTTCACGGTCGGCGGAAAATATTTTTAATGCGTGCCTTAATTACGGATATGCTGTTTTAAGAAGTACGATAGAAAAATATCTTATAGTTTACGGATATGAACCTGCAATAGGTCTGTTCCATAAAAATGCTATGAATAATTTTAATCTTGCCGATGATGTTATTGAGGCTTACAGACCTTTAATCGACTTGTTTGTAAAACAAAATATAACGGAGGATATGGTGATGAACACTGCAATCAAGGCACAGCTCGTAAATCTGCTGAATGTTGATGTAAAAATCGACGAAAAGATGTTTACCTGCGCGAGAGCCGTTGACGTTACCGTTCAGAGCCTGACGGGCTGTATTTTGGGTAATAGGAACGATTTGCAGCTGCCCGAAATAATAGATATAAAACAACACAAATATGAGTAGATTTATGAGAATATTAGTTTTTTTTGATTTGCCGGTAAAAACAAAATTTCAACGCAAGACTGCATCACGCTTTCGCAACTTTCTTTTAAAAGACGGCTATTTTATGGTGCAGTATTCTGTATATGCCAGAATTTGCAACGGTTATGACGATGTTGAAAAGCACAGGGCGCGTATAAGGGAGAACAAGCCCGATAACGGTTCGGTAAGAATGTTGGTCATAACCGAAAAACAGTATGAAAAGATTGAACTGATTGTTGGCAAAAGGGTTGAGGAAGAGGAACAATCCGACTTTGAGCAGTTGACGCTTTTTTAAAAAAACGGCAGTTGAGCGTTAAATACAGTAAAAAACGAATAATTTTAAAAAGCAATAATCCCCATAAACATAGTGTTTATGGGGATTATTGAGTCCCTAATTATATCATACCAAGAAAAATTAGGGAACTATGACCCGTCTGCGCCCCAACCATTAGAACCGTTGTATTATATCATACCAAGAAAAATTAGGGAACTATGACTCCACCGCTCCGGCTCATGTAGGCCAGTCGATTATATCATACCAAGAAAAATTAGGGAACTATGACCTTGTGGGATAGGAAACCACAAGAAGCAAGATTATATCATACCAAGAAAAATTAGGGAACTATGACTTTGTATGATACGGAAAACAATCCGTATCTATTATATCATACCAAGAAAAATTAGGGAACTATGACAATATCTTCGGTTGCCCCCGTTTTAAAATCATTATATCATACCAAGAAAAATTAGGGAACTATGACCGATTTGTGTATGGATATGAACTTTCAAGAATTATATCATACCAAGAAAAATTAGGGAACTATGACTGATTGACGGGGAATGTTTTAAAAATCTGTATTATATCATACCAAGAAAAATTAGGGAACTATGACACGAATGACATAATCATATAATTCGTCATTATTATATCATACCAAGAAAAATTAGGGAACTATGACTGACCTGCAGGACTATTGATACCGCCGCCGATTATATCATACCAAGAAAAATTAGGGAACTATGACGGTGCAGGATTAAATGTGGTGTCTTTAAACATTATATCATACCAAGAAAAATTAGGGAACTATGACAAAATCGTACTGATTTATATACCTTATCCAATTATATCATACCAAGAAAAATTAGGGAACTATGACTCCCGTTTTAAAATCAATGTCTACCTGTTCATTATATCATACCAAGAAAAATTAGGGAACTATGACCCGCTGATGACCTAACGGACGAGCAAATAAATTATATCATACCAAGAAAAATTAGGGAACTATGACATTCCGTTACCGTCTATATGTCGGCAACGGATTATACCATACCAAGAATAATTAGGGAACTATGACATTCCGTTACCGTCTATATGTCGGCAACGGATTATACCATACCAAGAATAATTAGGAAACTATGACTGCGCCTACCCCGCGCGCGTGAAGAGGTTATATCATACCAAGAAAAATTAGGGAACTATGACTATCGTAACACCTCCATACTTATTAATTTGTTTTTTAGTTTTTGTTTTGTTTCTTGACTATATCATACCAAAGAAAAGCAAGAAACTATGCCGTATCTTTAATGAAAATATGACATTGTATTATATTGTATTTTTATACCAAAAGTAAAACTATGGTATGTGATTATTATAACATAATGTGTTCCCGATTGTCTACATTTTTTGCTAATTTTTTAAAAAAAATATGCTTTGTTAAAACTAAATATGCAGCAAGCAACAAAACTCCGAAACAATACGGTAAACTGTATGTTGACATTTTGGCTGAGTTGCATTAGAATAACATTCGTGGTATTGTATTTTGATATGCCGAATGAAAGGAAACATTATGAAGTTAAAAAATATGTTTGCCGGTGAAACCGACAATACGTTTATACAGTTTTTCAGATATTTGTTTGTCGGAGGCTTTGCAACGGTCGTTGACTGGGGAGTTTCCGCACTTCTGTTTTATCTTGTGTTTGGCGAGAGCCTTGCACTGCTTTGCAACGGCGTTTCTTTCGTTTTGGGGCTTGTTGTTAATTACCTTTTAAGTACGTTTTGGATATTTAAAACTTCAAAAATCAACAACAGATTTTTGGAGTTTATTTCCTTTGCGGCAATAGGCGTGGTGGGACTTCTTATTACCCTTGGCGTTACATGGATTTTTGAGGGACTTCTTGCGAATGTTACAAATCTTTATCAGATTATTGCAAAGGTCGTTTCAACAGCGGTTTCGTTCTTTTGGAATTTCTTTGCAAGAAAATATCTTTTGTTCAATAAAAAAAATAACGATTGACCCTCTTTAAAAGCGTTTAGCGCCGACCGGCAAAAATTCTTTCCGTACCGTAATTTATATGCGCTGCGGCTGTTTTTGGAATTATGCCGAACGGTTTGCATTTTGTTTAATAACGACAACATAGTTATGAAAGGTATTGATTGATTGTGAAAAAAATTATAATAATAGGCGCCGGTCCTGCGGGTCTGACTGCCGCAAACGAACTTCTTAAGGACGGCAGCAAAGAATTTGAAGTTACAATTCTTGAGGAAAGCCAAGTTATAGGCGGTATATCACAAACCGTAAGATATAACGGCAACCGTATGGATATAGGCGGTCATAGATTTTTCTCTAAGAGCGATGAAATAATGGATTGGTGGAACGAGCTTATGCCGTTACAGGGAACGGCTTCTTACGACGACAAGGTTCTTGGACGGGAAAAACCCCTTTCAAGCGGCGGTCCGAATCCGGAAAAAGACGACAGGGTAATGTTGGTGCGTGACAGAGTGTCAAGAATATATTACCGTAAGCATTTCTTTGACTATCCCGTGAAAATGTCCGCATCAACAATTAAAAATATGGGATTTGCGGCGACTGTTGCCGCCGGTTTCAGCTACATAAAATCCGTGATGTTCAAAAAACCCGAAGATTCACTTGAAAACTTCTATATAAACCGTTTCGGAAAAAAACTGTACAGTATGTTTTTTGAGGGCTATACCGAAAAGCTGTGGGGACGTCACCCGCGGGAAATTTCCGCAGACTGGGGCTCTCAGCGTGTAAAGGGTCTTTCAATCCGCGCGGTTCTTAAAGATATGTTCTCAAAGGCGTTTGGCGGCAAAAAGAAAAACAAAGAGGTTGAAACATCTCTTATAGAACAGTTTTGGTACCCGAAATACGGTCCCGGTCAGCTTTGGGAGCTTGCCGCAGAAAGAGCCGCAGAGCGAGGGGCGGTCATTTTAAAGGGATACAATGTAAAAAATTTGGTCTGCAAGGACGGTAAGATAACTTCGGTTGTGTGCGAAACCGAAAACGGGACAGAAACCGTCAATGGTGATATATTTATATCTTCAATGCCGGTAAAGGACCTTGTTTGCGGTATGGTGGGAGATGAGCCGTCCCGTGAAATATACGATATAGCCGCCGGTTTGCCGTACCGTGATTTTGTGACGGTCGGACTGTTGGTAAACAAGCTTAACCTTAAAAACGAAACAAAAATTAAAACTTTGGGCAACATTGTCCCCGACTGTTGGATATATGTTCAGGAAACCAACGTCAAGCTCGGACGTATTCAAATATTCAACAACTGGTCGCCGTATATGGTAAAGGATCCGGAAAACACCGTTTGGATAGGTTTGGAATATTTCTGTGCCGAGGGCGATGATTTTTGGAATATGTCTGACAGAGAGTGTATAAGATTTGCCATTGATGAGCTTGAAAAGATGGGGGTCATCAATTCGGCAGATGTGCTTGACTCGCACCGTGAAAAAATAAAAAAGGCATATCCTGCATATTTTGACACTTACTCACAAATGGACGAGCTTATAAAATTTTTGGATACATACGATAACCTTTACTGTGTCGGAAGAAACGGTCAGCACCGTTACAATAATATGGACCACTCAATGCTTACGGCTATACGCGCGGCGGAAGCAATAAAAGAGGGCAATACCGATAAGCATAATATTTGGAACGTAAATACGGAAAAGGAATACCATGAATCCAAGTCAAACAACTGACATAAAAACAAATATAAAACGGACTGCTGTTTCTTAAAGGAAAAAGCAGTCTTGTGCCTTGTGGAGGTATTTTTATGAATGATACGGAAAATAGTCTGAAAAACTCGTCCGGCGGTAAGCCGAAAAAAGGCGGAATATATATTGACATATTTGAATCCGTGTGGAACTTTCCGATTATTTCGGCGGCACTTTTATGCTTTTTTTCAATGGCGTTTATTTCGGGCGGTCAAGTGTCAAAATTGGGATTGATAATAACCTCTTTGGCGATATTCGCTTTAGGTTGTTGTGCGGCATTTTATGAAATTTATCATAGAGTTAATAAAAACCGAAATTTAATTTTGGTATTGTCTTTGATTTTATGCGCGTTATATGCTTCGTTTTTCGGTTCGGCAGTATATTCCTCCGCCGGTTCCGCTGTTTCAATACTTAACATAGGTCTTGCGACAGTTACCGGAATATATATTTACCTCGGTGTAACAGACAGACTTACAACTCGTAATATAATACTTCTTATTGCCGCATCGGCATTTCTTATACGGTTTGCGTATATTTTATATTTTTCCATAGGTGAACACCAGCACGATGTTTCCTATATCGGAAGCGGAAAAGGTCACATAGGATATATTGAATATTTCTATAAAAACGGTCATCTGCCGGATTTTGATGTCCGTGAGGTCAACCAGTTTTATCATCCGCCTTTGCATCATATTATTTCTGCTGTTTGGGTCAAAATTCAGACATTGATGGGGATAAAATATGAAAATGCGTTTGAAAATATTCAGATATTGACACTTTTTTATTCAACGCTTTGCCTTATACTTTCTTATAGGATTTTCCGCCTGCTTAATTTGAACGGAAAGGGTCTTATTTTCGCTTTTGCAATTATCGCGTTTAATCCTACGTTTATAATTATGTCCGGCAGTATAAATAATGATATTCTGTCAATTACATTCATTTTGGGTGCAGTTCTCAACACATTGAAATGGTACCGAAACAGGTCGTATAAAAATATAATCGGTATAGCGCTTTGTATAGGCTTGGGAATGTTTACAAAGCTGTCCGTATGGATGGTCGCACCTGCGGTCGCTTTTGTATTTATTTATGTGTTCTTTAAAAATATACGCAGCTTTAAAAAATATCTTGCTCAGTTTGCTGTATTCGGTATAATATGCGTTCCGCTCGGACTGTTCTGGTCAATAAGGAACCTTGTTATGTTCAATGTTCCCATAACGTATGTTATGAAGCTCTCGGAAACATCAAAGCAATATATCGGGGATATTGATATATTTAAAAGAGTGTTTGATTTTAATGTCAGCCAGTTTGAAAACGTCGGGGACCAGTTTACAATGTACGGCGGAAAGTACAACGAATACAATCCTCTCGTTGCGCTGTTTAAAACGTCAGCCTTTGACGAGGGCATAAATACTAAAAATTATTACGATATAGCAGGTTTTAATACGATACTGTTTTGGTCCGTAGTTGTTGTGGGAATTATCGGTTTTGCGGCAATGATTTATATGTTTGTCAAAAAGACCGATGAGTTGGAAACCGTGACAAAAATATTTATCGGAATATTGTATTCGACAATATTTATTTCTTACTATATTTTCTGCTTTGAGTTCCCTCATGTTTGCACAGAAAACATTCGTTATGCGGTGCCGCTTATCGTTATAGGGGCATATTTTGTCGGACTTGCCGTACAGAGGCTTTCGGGCAAGGAAGTAGGAAGAATCAAGCGTGCCGTCGGCAATGTTATATGTACTGCGGTAATTATTTATTCCGCATCGTCTGCGCTTGTTTATGACCTTGTTGTAACATAAATTATATTTTGCGGCAATGTAAAAAGACTTCTTGTTGAGTTTGGGGGATAATTATGTTTTTCGGAAAAAGAGAAAATATGACCGGCGGAGTGGAATACATTGTGGCGGGACTGGGAAATCCCGACAGAAAGTACGAAAATACACGTCACAACGCGGGATTTATCGTTCTGGACACTCTTGCCGACAGAATAGGTGTGAAAATCGACAGGATAAAGTATAAATCACTTTGTGCCAAATGCACTGTCGGTGGGCGCAATGTTCTGCTTATGAAACCTTGCACATATATGAACAACAGCGGAATTGCCGTAACCGAAGCAATGAATTTTTATAAACTGCCGCCCGAAAAGGTAATTGTCATTTTTGACGATATATCCCTTGATGTGGGTAAGATCCGTATAAGGCGCAAGGGCAGTGACGGCGGACACAACGGAATAAAAAATATAATCTATCTTTCGGGAAGTGATATGTTTCCGCGTATAAAATTGGGCATCGGGAAAAAACCGGAAAAATGGGACTTGGCGGATTGGGTTCTGTCGGCTTTTACGGTCGATGAAATGAAAGTATTACAGGAAACTGCCGGAAGAGCCTGCGATGCACTTGAATATATGGTAAATGAAAAAATTGATAAAGCAATGAATATGTTTAATTGATACCGCAAACTGCCGTAATTTTAAAGACGGTAACTGTAAAAATAATAGGGAACCAAAGGCAAGGCGGGGGGAGAAAATGGTGCGGAAATCCTCCCGTTTTGCGACCCTGTACGTTTTTGTTTGTATTTATGCATATACGACGATTTTGGCGGTGAAAGGAACAGTACGTTACAATGAATTTTTTAGATAATGTTTTAGACGGCGTAAAGGAATATAATGAGCTGTACCGTGCCGTTGAGTCGGGAAGGTTTCCCGCTATGGCAACGGGACTTGCAAATGTGCATAAAGCACATTTAATACACAGTATGTGTAAAAAAAGCAAACGAAAGGCACTTGTGCTTGCTTCGGACGAGGCGGAGGCACGCAGGTTGTGCGATGATCTTGAAATGATGGGAACAAAGGCGGCATTTTATCCGTCAAGGGATTATATCTTTCGGGAAGCGGAGAGTATTTCGAGAGAATTTGAGCATCAAAGGATAGGTGCGCTTTATTCTTTTAAAAACGGAGAGTGTACAGTTCTTGTCGCATGTGTAGATGCGGCAATGCAGTATACTATACCCCCCGATGTTCTTGAGAAATCGACCGTAACTGTCAAAGAGGGTGCGGAAATTTCTATAAGTACCCTTGTGTCTTATCTTGTGTCGGGAGGATATGTTAAATCGGAACAGGTCGAGGGAACCGGACAGTTTGCCGTAAGAGGCGGCATATTGGACTTTTTTATTCCGTCATCAAGACAACCCTGCCGCGTTGAATTTTGGGGAGATGAGATAGACACGATTTCGTCGTTTGACGTTGATTCCCAAAGACGCACAAGCAGACTTGACGGTTTTGTTATAACCCCGTCCGGAGAAATCGTGTTTGAAAGCGGCGAGGAGCTTGCTGAAAAGATTATAAAAAAAGCGTCATCGCTCAGAGGAAAGTTTGCTGCGGTTGCAAAGGAAATTTTATACCGCGAGGCGGAAATTTTGAAAAGCGGCGAAAGACTGGTTTCAACGGATAAATTTTATTCGCTGGTATATGAAAAAAGCGCAAATGTGTTCGATTATCTTGACAGTGATTCCCTTGTGTTTGTTTCCGAACAGCCAAAGCTCAAGGAACGTATGCGTGCCGTGTTGTGGCAATGGGGTGAAGATATAAAGGGATATTTGGCTGACGGCATTTTGTGCAAGGGTATGGATTGTTTTACCGGTGACTGGACGGACGAGCTTTCCGAGCTGTCACAGCACAATACAATATTTATAGACAATTTTGCAAGGGGAAGTTGTGAACTGCCTTTAAGGGAGCTTGTTAATTTCAACGTCCGTCAGCTTTCGTCGTGGAGCGGTTCCATAAATGTTTTATGCGAGGATTTAAGTTCGCTGCGCTCAAATAACAAAGTATGCGTTGTTCTTGCAGGCAACGATAAGTCCGCAGAAAATGTCTTTCGTGAAATGTGCGGCAGAGGATACAGCGCAAAACTTCTTAAAGACGGAGATACTCTTGACGGCAGCGGTTTGTATATAGGGCAGGGCAGTCTTTCATCGGGGTTTGAATACCCGTCGGCAGGCTTTTGTCTTATAACACATTCCGCAATGACTTCGGCAGTCAAAAAGAAGAAAAAAAATTCCTCAAAAAACAGCAAGGCTGTTTTCAGTCTTTCAGAGCTTGCCGTCGGTGATTTTGTGGTACATTCTTCTCACGGGATAGGACAATTTGAGGGTATTCACAAAATAGAGATGAAAGGTATCATAAAGGACTATATAAAGATAAAGTATGCCAAAGGAGATGTGCTTTATGTTCCCGTAACGCAGCTTGATTTGGTATCAAAATATATAGGTCCGCATGATGATGCTGTCGTAAAGCTGAACAGATTGGGCGGTATTGAGTGGCAAAAAGCAAAAACAAGAGTGCGCAAGGCGGTCAAGGATATTGCTGACGGTCTTGTAAAGCTCTATTCCGAGCGTATGAAAGCAAAAGGACACGCTTTTCCTGCTGACGGCGAATGGCAAGTCGATTTTGAGCGGCGTTTTGAGTATGAAGAAACCGACGACCAAAAGAGAAGCATTATGGAAATAAAAAACGATATGGAACGTCAATGCCCTATGGATAGGCTTTTATGCGGCGATGTCGGATTCGGTAAGACGGAGGTTGCTCTAAGGGCGGCGTTTAAATGTGTGACCGACCAGAAGCAGTGTGTTATGCTGGTACCGACAACCATTCTTGCATGGCAGCATTATCAAACCGTGTTAAGACGTTTTGAGGGATTTCCGGTAAACGTTGAGCTTTTGTCAAGGTTCCGTACACCGTCGCAGCAAGATGCGATTATAAATAAGCTGAAACACGGAGATATTGATATGGTCATAGGCACCCATCGCCTTGTACAAAAAGATGTCGAGTTTTACGACCTTGGTCTTGTCATAATTGATGAAGAGCAGCGTTTCGGAGTTGCACAAAAGGAACGTTTTAAGGAAATTTGCAAAAATGTTGATGTTCTTACACTTTCAGCAACGCCGATTCCGAGAACGCTTAATATGGCGATGTCGGGTATCCGTGATATGTCAACGCTTGATGAAGCGCCGCAGGACAGACACCCTGTACAGACCTATGTACTTGAATATGACGAAGCCGTGATAAACGAGGCGATAAGGCGCGAATTAAGACGCGGCGGTCAGGTTTTTTATTTGTACAATTCCGTTGAGGGTATAGAGCAAAAGGCAAAGCAAATAATGGACAGGATACCGGAGGCAAGGGTCGGAGTAGGACACGGCAAAATGTCGGAGTCGCAGCTTTCGGAGGTATGGCGTCAGATGCTTGAACAGGAAATAAATGTTCTTGTAAGCACTACGATAATAGAAACCGGAGTGGATATTCCGAACGCGAACACACTAATTATTGAAAATGCCGACAGAATGGGTCTTTCGCAGCTCCACCAGATAAGAGGAAGAGTAGGACGTTCCTCCAGACGTGCGTATGCGTATCTTACGTTTAGGCGTGACAAGGTACTTAGCGAAATTTCACAAAAGCGGCTTGATGCGATTAAAGAGTTTACCGAATTTGGTTCGGGCTATAAAATCGCAATGCGTGATTTGGAGCTGAGGGGTGCGGGGAATCTTCTCGGTGCAAAACAGCACGGTCATATGGCTGATGTCGGTTACGATATGTATATGAAGCTGCTTAATGAGGCTGTCGGCGCCGCAAAGGGAGAGGAAACCGAAGATACGGATATTGACTGTCTTGTTGACGTTCATATAGAGGCACATATTCCGGAGGAATATATAGGCAGTCTTAACCGCCGTCTTGAAATTTACAGACGCATTTCGGATATAAGAACGGAAAGCGATGCAAGCGACGTTATAGACGAGCTTATTGACCGATTCGGTGAAATGCCGAGTTCGGTACAGGGGCTTATAAATATTGCTCTTATAAGGAGTAAGGCAGGTAAGCTGGGAATTTATGAGATAAAGCAGCAGCCCGACTATGTACTGCTTTATATGAAAAAGATAAACAGCAAAGAAGTTGCGGATATTGTGGCGCGTTTTAAGGGCAGGGCAATGTTATCCGCAGGCGAAAAGCCTTATATTGCAATAAAAATGAAATCGGGCGAAACTGTTGACTTTCTGCTTAAAGAAATTTTCAATATGGAAGTCGGCTGCAAAGCATAGATAAAAATATTTTAATTAAATATAGACTTTAAAAGAATTTTGTTATATAATAGAAATGTATGTAAGAAATCAAGTTCTGAAAATGTTCGGGATAACGGCAAAAGAACGAATGTTAAAGAACGAATTTAATTCCGAAAGGACGATAATTTTATTATGAAAAAAATATTAAGACCGTTAACGGTAATTGCGCTTGCGGCAGCGCTGGCGTTTTCGTCGGGCTGCGGTGAGGATACAAGCTGGAGTTACAAGTCTTCGGGTACTACACTTTCAAACGGAAACTGGATTTACTATACCTACACGGAATACCAAAATGCGCTGTCAAAAATTGAGGAACAAAAATCCGAGTCATCTTCGGCAGATACCTCAAAAGATGATTCCGAGCAATCTTCCGAGCCTGATCTTTCCAAAGAAAAAATTGAAAATAAAAAGGCTCTTGACTGGATTTATTCGGAGGCAAAGGATTCCTGTATTGCACAGCTTACGCTTGAAAAGCTGGTAAAGGACAAAAAAGTTAAAATTGATGAAGAACAGTTGGAAGCAATGGAGTCCAACTACAAGACATATTATGAAAATTATTTTGAAAAAACTCTGACAAAGCTGGGTGTTTCCGAGGAAACCTATATAACCGCAAACGTAAGGAGCGCATATCTGTCGCAGCAGTTATTTCAAAATATTTACGGTAAGAACGGCTCGAAAGAAGTATCCGACGATGAGCTGAACAAGTACTTCAAAGAAAAATATACTCATTATTTTTACATTTCATATCCGTTAACATCTACCGATGAAAACGGTCAGACAACAGAAATAAGTGATGAGGATAAGGAAAAAGCGCAGACGAATTTCAATAAATATGCAAATATGCTGAATAAGCAAAACAAGACAACAGATGATGTTGTATCTCAGTATAAAACCGATTTCAGTTCCGAAACCGATCCGAGTACATCGCAGACAGTAATTCTTGAAAATTCGGGTCTTTCCGATGAGCTGCAAAAGGCCATAAAAGAGCTTTCCGAGAAGCAGGCGGTTGTAAAGACGATTGACGACCAAATGTATATTATTTATAAAGCGCCGATTGCGGACTATGTTTCAAAAATAAAGACTGATGATAAAATCGACGCAACTGATATGACGCAAATTTCGAGGACAAACATTTTATACTCAATGAAATCAGATGAATTTGAAGATTATCTTGACTCCGAAAAGAAGAAACTCGATTATGATAAAAACGATGCTTGTATGTCCAAATATACTGTTCAAAGAACCATTGACATTATAAAAGAAGCAGAAGCCGAATCGGAATAAAATAAATTTAATTGTGATATTAAAGACCTCCTATGTCAAATAACATTTGGCATAGGAGATTTTGTTTTGAAAACGAGAGTTAAGGGCTCCGGCGCAGAGCCTGCGCCCGCGCGAGTGTAGTTTTGGCTTGCAGTATGAGCGAGGGGATTGATTGTTAAGGGCTCCGCCCTTAAAAACCTGCCAAAGGCTCTGCCTTTGGAATCCGCAAGCCTTTGAAAAGGCTTGAGCGAAACTTTTAACTATGGGTGCATTAACTTTATTGCGCGCGAATGTACTTATCGTTTGCAGTACGAGCGAACGTAGTGAGCGACAACGCGAATTGAGAGCGCAGGCACTGCGCCTCTGCCTTTGGAATCCGCAAGCCTTTGAAAAGGCTTGAGCGAAACTTTTAACTATGGGTGCATTAACTTTATTGCGCGCGATTGTACTTATTGTTTGCAGTAAGAGCGAACGTAGTGAGCGACAACGCGAATTGCCCGCGCCGGCTCGGCGCCGCGAATTGAGAGCGCAGGCACTGCGCATTTTCGCCCGCCTTTTTTAAAAGGCGGCAGGGTCAAGGGACGGAGTCCCTTGTCGCAGTCCGCAGACTGCGAAACTCCTATTACTTCCAAAAAGCAGGAGGGGCGAAAAACAGTCCGGTGGACTGTTTTTCGGTGGGGAACCCAGGCAAGGGGTTGGCAGATTATAATATCAAGTGCAACAAATGCAAATAAAAATAGACTTCATAGCAACCAAGGTGTAAAATGTAAGCAAACAAACAAAAACATAACACGGAGGTAACAATGAAGTCCTATAAACATTTTACACCGGAAGAAAGAGAATGTCTATCAGAAAATTTAAGAAAAGGAAAAAATCCAAGCGAAATAGCAAGAATAATTGGACGCAGCAGATCATCAGTATATAGGGAAATAAAAAGAAATAAAAATCGTTTTGGCTGTTATAATGCAATTGGAGCAATCGGAAAGTATTTATCAAGGCGAAAAAAATGCCGGAGAAAATATAAGCTTGATAAAGACAGCGAGCTAAGAATGTACATTATAGAGGGTTTATCAGTTTATTGGTCTCCGGAAATAATAGCTGCAAAATGGAAAGAGAAACATAAAGATAAGAAAATCTATTTTTCTACCATATACAGAGCTTTAAAACAAGGTCTTCTTCCCGGTGTCACGGCTGAAAAAAACTTAAGAAGGAGAGGGAAAAAACCGGGCAACAGGAAAAACAAAGCAACTATTCATCCGGAACACACTATACATGAATGGAGTGAAAGTATAATAAAAAGACTTCGTATCGGAGATTGGGAAGGGGATTTAGTGTGTGGAGGAATAGGAAAAGGCTGTCTATTAACCTTGGTTGACCGAAGAACGCGATTCTTAATCTCTTCACGCATAGAAAAGAGAGATGCTAAAACAGTTGCAAATGCAATAAAAGAAGCTTTAAAAGATATGACTGTAAACTCTATTACTTTAGATAATGGTCCTGAATTTGCAAACTATAAGGATTTTGAGGAACATTTAAAAACGATTGTTTATTTTACAGATCCTCATTCTCCATGGCAAAGAGGAAGCAATGAAAACATAAACGATTGTTTACGCTTCTTTTTTCCAAAGGGTTGTAACTTTCTTGAAATTACTGATGAAGAAGTACAAAAGGCTGTTAATCTTATTAACAATAGACCTCGTAAATGTCTTAACGGACTTACTCCTTATTTTTTATTTTCTAATTGGTGTTGCACTTGACTTGACAATCTGCCGTTCCCCGTGAACAATAGTTTTTTACCTTTGTTAATGATAGTTAAGGGCGTTGCCCTTAAAACCCACCAAAGGCTCCGGCGCAGGCACTGCGGAATGTTGGTATTAAATGGTTGACATCACGGGACATTAATATTTTGCTTTCGCCGGTTTTTACGTTGAATTTTAACAGTATACCTCCGGCATATTGACCGTCGGGTTCACCGGTGTACATATTGCCGTTATACATTGCGTCCATCATTGTCTGAGCAATTTCGGGATTCAAATCTTTCATTCCGCCTTTAAGGATAGATGCCGCTCCCAATCCGCCGTACATTGTGTTGATATAAACCCAATCTCCGTGAACGGCAGAGGCATAGCTGTAAGATTGTCCGCGATCGCCGTTTCCTTCGCTGACGCCGTCAATGTACTCACTGATACTGCCGTTTCCTACATAATCCACAATACCGTCCGTTGTTTCTTGTGGGGATTTCGGGTGAGATATTTTCTCAAAGGTATAATCTCCACCGGTATAGGTGATTGTAGGATTGAGTTCCTGAGCCGCAGAGGCTGAATATGCCATTCCCACAAAAGCGGCAGCGCACATAGCCACGCTGACTGCCGCCGCAATCAGCTTCTTTGCGTTTTTACGTTTCATTTATATACTCCTCCTCATTAAAATATTTTGACACAAATGTCAAAAATGATATATTAATAATATCCCAATATCCAAAAAAGGATAATGGGATATTATCAACAAATTTATTTTATCATTTGAAATCTGAATATTTCAACTATTTTCTACGTCGTAAAAATGTTGTTTACGTCAAAGCGGTGTTCAACTGCTTTTTCAAAATATTCATTAAAACGAGTATAAGGAGTAAATAAGTGTAAGAATCAAATATAGCCGATTACGGTAAAAGGCACCCGATTGAATTTTGCGTATGGCGTATAATTATTTTATTACTCTTACACGAATAATACCGTCAACAGCCTTGATTGCCTCTACTGCCGAATCGTTTACTTCAATTGATGTATCCAATATAGAGTAGGAATAGTCCTTTTTGGACTGGCTGGACATACTTTCAATATTTATATTGTTTTCCGAGAGCTTTGCGGCAACGGAACTTATCATATTCGGAATATTCTTGTGGATTACACAAAGCCTTGATGCGCCCGTTCTCGGCATTGAAACCGAGGGCATTGTTACGGAGTTGGTTATGTTTCCGTTTTCAAGATAATCCTTTATTTCGTCTGCCGCCATTCTTGCACAGTTATCCTCGGATTCGGGAGTTGATGCTCCAAGGTGCGGAGTTACAATAACGCCCTTTGTGTCGAGTATATCATCTGTCGCAAAGTCGGTTACATAAGCGGAAATCTTTCCTTTTTCTATTGCGTCGATTATATCGGAAGAAACTACAAGGTCGGCTCTTGAATAGTTCAATATGCGTACCCCGTCTTTCATTTTTGCAATGCTTTCCTTATTTATAACTCCCTTTGTATCGGGCGTAAGCGGAACGTGAACCGTAATATAATCGCTGTTTTCAAAAATATCGTCAAGATTTACAACGTGCTTGACCTTGCGTGAAATTTTAAGTGCATTGTCAACCGAAAGATAAGGGTCGTAACCTATTACGTCCATACCCAAAGATACGGCGGCGTTGGCAACCAATATGCCTATTGCGCCAAGACCGATTACACCAAGCGTTTTTCCCTGAATTTCGGGACCGACAAATTGACTTTTGCCTTTTTCAACCATTTTGCCTACGGCATCTCCGTTGCCTTTAAGAGTTTTTGCCCATTCAATGCCGTCTACAACTTTTCTTGAGCTGATAAGAAGGGCGGTAAGAACCAGTTCTTTAACTGCGTTTGCGTTTGCGCCGGGGGTATTGAAAACAACTATGCCTTTTTCGGAACATTTTTCCAAGGGAATGTTGTTTACACCCGCTCCGGCTCTTGCAATTGCAAGAAGGCTTTCCGGAAGCTCCATATCGTGCATAGAAGCCGAACGAACAAGAACAGCATCGGGATTTTCCGCATTGTCAGACGCTTTATAGTTATCTCCGAGTCTTGAAAGACCCGCCTTTGAAATTTTATTCAGTGTTTGTATATTGTACACCGTAAATCCTCCTTTATATTTTTGAGATTTACTCAACTGTTTTTTGCTTCAAATTCGCCCATAAATTTAACAAGGCTTTCAACGCCCTCAACAGGCATAGCGTTGTATATGGACGCTCTCATACCTCCAACCGAACGGTGACCCTTTATGTTTACAAAGTCGTTTTCGGTTGCTTCCTTTATGAATTTTGCGTCAAGGTCATCATTGCCCGTTATGAAAGGCACGTTCATAAGCGAACGGTCTTCGGGAACGACTGTACCCTTAAACATATTTGAATTGTCAAGGAAGTTGTAAAGAATGGAAGCCTTTTTCTCGTTGATTTTTTTCATATTTTCAAGACCGCCAATGTCGTTTTTGAGCCATTCAAGAACGAGCTTTGCAATATATATTGTCCAGCAGGGAGGCGTATTGAACATTGAGCCGTTGTCGGCGTGAGTTTGATAATTAAACATTGTCGGGCAGATGTCGCTTGCATTGCCTATAAGATCCTCACGGACAATAACAACAGTAAGACCGGCAGGAGCCATATTCTTTTGAGCGCCCGCATAAAGAATACCGAATTTTGAAACATCAATGGGTTGTGAAAGAATACATGATGAAATATCGGCAACCAGCGGAACGTCACCCGTTTGGGGAAGTTCGTGATAAACTGTGCCGTAAATTGTATTGTTCATACAGATATAAAAATAGTCTGCATCTTTTGTAAACGTATCGGGGTCGAGCTTAGGAATATATGAGAAAGTTTTGTCCTTTGATGATGCGATGACTTTTGCGTCGCAGTATCTTGCGGCTTCTTTATAAGCCTTTGTTGCCCATTGACCCGTAATAACATAATCAGCTTTTTTGCTTTTGGTTGCAAGGTTAAGAGGAATCGCTGCAAATTGCGAAGACGCGCCGCCCTGAAGAAAAAGCACCTTATAATTGTCGGGTATGTTCATAACCTCACGGAGCAGTGACTCTGCGCTGTCAATAATTCCTTTAAATACCTTTGAACGGTGCGACATTTCCATTACGGACTGACCGCTGCCCTCGTAATCGAGCATATCTTCGGCTGCCTTTTTAAGTACAGCTTCGGGAAGAATTGAAGGTCCGGCAGAAAAATTGTAAACTCTTTTCATATTATTTTCCTCCAAATAAAGTATATTTGCATTTTACCGAATGCTTAGTTTCTTTTTAATTATAGTGCAGTTTAATTTATAAGTCAATTAATAAATGAGAATTTTAACCGAATTTAACATTTAAAGCCGTTAGCAGTTTATATATGTCGTATACGGCTTATATATGTCATATATGTTTTACATATTCCCGCTAAAAAATGACAGACAAATATTAATATGGGATTGTCTGTCATTTTTAAATTTACGGGTTTGGCAAAATTATTTTTTATCCCTTACCTTTAACGCCTCTTCGTCTGTATGACGTATCATAGCGCGTTTTATCTTGCCGCTTATTGTTTTTGGAATCTCATCGACAAATTCAATGACCCTCGGATATTTGTAAGGCGCGGTTGTCCGCTTTACATGCTCCTGAAGTTCTTTTTTGAGCTGTTCGCTCGGTTCGTAATTCTTTTTGATTACAACTGTTGCCTTAACGACCTGTCCTCTTACGGGGTCAGGTACACCGGTAATGGCACATTCAACGACTGCGTCGTGTTCAAGCATCGCGCTTTCTACCTCAAACGGTCCTATGCGGTATCCCGAGCATTTTATAACGTCGTCATTACGGCCTATGAACCAATAATAACCCTCGCTGTCGCACCACGCCATATCTCCCGTGTTGTAATATTTTCCGAGCAGCATTTCGTCCGTCATTTCCTTGTTAAGGTAATAGCCGGTGAACAAACCGGCGGGAGGATTGTTTTTAACGTCCCACACGCATATTGAACCTTCCTCGCCTGTTTTAACTTCGTTGCCATCTTTGTCAAGAAGTCTTATGTCATAAAGCGGAGAGGGCTTACCCGTTGCGCCTATCTTTATATCGTCCCATTGAAAATCGGCAATAAGTACGCTGCCCTCCGATTGACCGAATCCTTGGTAAATATTATGTCCCGTAAGCCGGAACCATTTTGAGTTTACTTCGGGATTGAGAGGTTCACCGGCGGTCGTCCAATGCTGTATGGAGGAGAGGTCATAGCTTGCAACGTCCTCAAGCAGCATAAAACGGTACATTGTCGGAGGCGCACAAAATGTCGTGAGCTTGTAATCCTGCATTTTTTGCAGTAGTTTTGCAGGAACAAATTTGTCCATATCATAGGCAAAGATAACGGCTCCGCAAATCCATTGACCGTATATTTTTCCCCAACCAAATTTTGCCCAACCGGATTCGGTTACGCTCATGTGCAGCTTGTTTTCCTGAACCTGCTGCCAATATTTTGCCGTTACTATATGTCCGATAGGGTGGGCAAAGTTGTGCTGTACCATTTTGGGGTTTCCCGTTGTGCCTGATGTAAAGTATACCAGCATTATGTCATCTTTGGTAACTGCGTCCTCACCCGTGGGACGTTCAAAGGTTTCGGGGAACTTTTGTATTTCTTCCTCAAAATAAGCCCAGCCATCACGTTTTCCGCCAACGACAATATGATTTTTTATTGTGGGAGTTTCCGAAAGAGATTTTTCGGTCTGTTCCACAACAAAATCATCGTTTATACATACAATTGCTCTTGCCTTTGATGCGTTGGCACGGTAAACAATATCTTTTTTTGTAAGCTGTAATGTACCCGGAATAACGACAGCACCGAGTTTATGGAGTGCAACTGCGCAAACCCAGTATTCCCAACGGCGGCGGAGAATCAGCATAACAACGTCGCCCTTTTTGATGCCAAGACTTTTAAAGTAGTTGGCGGTTTGATTTGAAAGGCGGCTTATGTCATCGAATGTAAAAATTTTTTCTTCATTATGGTCGTTGCACCAAACAAGTGCTTTCTTGTTTTTGTCTTGTTTTGCCCACTCATCAACAACGTCAAATCCGAAGTTGAAATTTTCGGGAATATTGACCTTGTAATTTTTCTTGAAGTCATCATAAGATTCAAATTCAATTCGCGGTAAAAATTTGTCAAGTAACATTTTGTTTCTCCTTTTTTAATTATTCTCTGTATTCTTATACTATCGGCAATTAATGATACAAAAATGACAATCAATAGTATAATAATACTTTTATTACCATATTTTATATAATATCACAATCAAAAAATGCCGTCAAGACAATAATAATATTATATTGGGTTATTTTAGTACAAGTTAAAAAATCGCCGACTTTACCGTGCTAATGATTTTATAAACCCGTTGTAGCTTTTTTCGCTTAAATCAGCGCCTATAACTTTATCGCAATATACCAAAACATTAAGCTGTACCGGAATCTCGTCTTTTGGGTTTTGCACATCAAATGTATATTTTATGCATTTCTTTCCTTTGTACGGTTCAAGATTAAGCCCGATTTCTTTTTGAATGTTATTATAGTTCATATATATATCATTAAAATTCAACGGTATTAATACTTTTTCTGTTTTTACGGGCTTATCTGTGATTTTTACATCAAACTGTCCTGCAAATTTTTGTAAGTCGCTTTCGGAACGTGCGGTTGTCTGATATGTTTTATTTCCGGCTTCTGCGGTATAATCTCTGCTGCCGAAAAGCAGCAAACAAATTACCATTACCGCCGCAAAAATAAATAAAGAAAAAAATATAAAAAAATTTTTTTTTGCTTTTTCCGATAATTTTAAGGAAAATATAAGCAAATCTTCAACTCCTTTTCTGTACGGTAAAAATATTTTTTTAAAAACAGGAATATTAGGCGTATGTCATCTCATATAATAACTGAGTGAGGTGAAATAAATGACAAACAAAAATGATTCATTTTGCTTTCAGACCATTCCTGAAATAGGTACACCCATTGACCTGTTTGGAAATGAGGCGGACCCGCAACATTCGGGACGAAGGGTAATGCCGTCGCAGTTTTCTTTTCCGACCATGCCCATGGGCTGCACCTTCATTCGCAATATAGGCAGCGACAGATATAACGAATTTAAAAGCTGATATGCTGCACCTTGCGCACCGCCTTTGGCGGTGTGCCTGTTACATATATATTAATAAAAGACAAATATATTCTTTGTGCGGTTACGCATATTTTTGTAAAAAAAATATTTAAAAAGGTATTGACAAATACTAAAACGTATGATAATATAATTAAGTCGTCGAAAGACAGCACCAAGGTTTTGTATTTGCTGGTGTAGCTCAGTTGGTAGAGCAGCTGATTTGTAATCAGCAGGTCGGGGGTTCAAGTCCGTCCACCAGCTCCATAAACAAATCCGTATTGTATGCGGATTTTATATTTGGGAGAGTTCCAGAGCGGTCAAATGGGGCAGACTGTAAATCTGTTGCTTCGGCTTCGGTGGTTCGAATCCACCCTCTCCCATTAAACATCGGCAAACGTAAACGGTATGCCGATGTTTTTTGTTTGCCTAATTATAATTGTTGTTTTGGTTTTTGTGATTTTTGCCAAGATAAAGTTACTGCCGCAAAGCATTATACTTTGCGGCAGTACGAATTTAAAAACGATTCTGTAAATTACCAAACGCACCGTAAAGCCCCTACCTTTAGGTATGGGGATATAAGGCGCAATAATTTTTCGGAAATCTCTCGCAATAGATAGGGATGTGTGGTAAAATAAAACAACCGCCCTGTTGGACGATTGTTTTTAATGCAGGCATCTTCCTATCTTCCCGGGCAGTCACCCACCAAGTATTTTCGGCACTATTGAGCTTAACTTCCGTGTTCGGTATGGGAACGGGTGGACCCTCAACGTCATCGACACCGGCTTTATAGATTAGCGTCGCTTTCTGCGACTTTCATATTCTAACATATCAATTTGCAAATTGCAAGTTTTTTTAAAAAAAATTCCAAATAATTTTATAAAGGTTTATAAATTGAAAATGATAGTTAAGGGCTCCGCCCTTAAAAACCCGCCAAAGGCTCTGCCTTT
>CANQBK010000023.1 GCA_947589485.1 uncultured Clostridia bacterium
TCCTATTACTTCCAAAAAGCAGGAGGGGCGAAAAACAGTCCGGTGGACTGTTTTTCGGTGGGGAACCCACGCAAGGGGTTCCCCAAACAATAAGTTTTTGCCTTTATTAATGATAGTTAAGGGCTTTGCCCTTAAAAGCCCACCAAAGGCTCCGCCTTTGGAATCCGCAAGCCTTTGAAAAGGCTTGACCGAAACTTTTGACTATGGGAACATTAACTAACGCCGAGTGAATATACTTTTTGTTTTATTATACCATATTCTAAATTTGGTATCAATACAAAAATGAACAAATGTTTGAAAAAATAAATCGTGAAACAAAACGTTTCACGATTACTTCAGTTCGGTTTATAAAACCAAGGAATAAATTTCCACCTAATAATTTTATTTCTTAGCTTTGGCGGAGTTTTCCTTGATATTTTTAAAAAATCGTCATAATGTTTTTGTCGTAAAGAATTTTTTATCGCCGAACAACTGAAATTCTCTTTCATTAAAATATCTACGGCAGACATAATAACTGACGGAATTTTTAGGTATTCAAATACCGAAATTAAATTTTCTTCATCACGGTGACACAACATAATTGTTTCATATACTTTCAATATAGCATCAATTTTTACAAAACAACTATTGTTGGAAACATCAGTGTCATTGTATACACTGTTTACAACATCCTTTTTCAGCACATCATCAATAAAGGATATATTCGGAGCGCACATAAGTAAATTATAAATAAACGCCTCGGAATATCCGCAAACGCAATCATCATAAAACCTTATATTGTTTTCAAGCAAAAACTTGCGCTTTATCATAACAGCGCCCAAATCAATATTTACAAATGAACGTACAAGCATTAAAATAAGCTCTATTCCGTCAATACCGTCAATTTTTTTCTTAATGCACTTTTTATAATCTTCACTGCAAAGTGAAAAAACAAAATCGGAATCCTTTTCCTTTAACGTATTGTAATATTTTAATAAGTAATTTTTGTAAAGCCCGTCAGGATAAACAAATGTTATATATTCTCCCTCTGCCTTATATATTCCCGTATTCAAAGCAGAAGCAACCGTGCTTCCGCCGCTTTGAATAACACAACCTTTCAAATTGTTCTTTTTTATTTCATTCAGCGCAGACAATACACCGTTATCGGTCGAATCCATATCTATTACAATAAACTCCGTTTTAAGTCCTTTGGTTTCTTTTGAAATCCCGCGAATTATTTCCGCTGCCTTGTTTTTGTTGTTTTTAGACGGAATAATTACAGACATATCAATATTTGCCATAATCGTTTCCCCCAAACATCTGTTTATAAATAATTATAACATAAAAAAACAAAAAAATTACAAATACGCAATTTAGAAATTTCGACAAAACCATTCTTGCTTTTTATGTAATTTAAACAATAGTCCCAACCAAAAGCTAAACCCCAAAGGAAATGCCTTTGGGATTTCAAGTCAGCTTTTTTATTTGTGTATAAATCGAAAATATCAGTCGATACTTTTCAGCGACTCTACCATACTTATTTTTTTCATTTTAAAATACATAATGAAATTTACAAGCATAGCAAAAACAAGCGTCAAAATAAAACCGTATAAGTAGCTAATCGGTGCAACCTCTTTCGGGAACATTACCATATTCATTTGTATGGATTCAACTACAAATCCCGAGAACAACGACCCGAGGAAAAGACCGACAATACTTCCGACAATGGTAAGAATGATATTTTCCCTGTAAACGTAGTTTGCAGCTTCAAGATTATAAAATCCGAGAACCTTAATTGTCGCTATCTCTCTTGTACGCTCTGCAATATTGATATTTGTAAGATTGTACAGTACCACAACAGCCAACAGTCCGGCACATAATATCATTACAAAAACTATAAAATTCAACGAATTAAGAGTATCGTTGACCGTATCAATTTGTGTGGAAATAAGAGATACCGTAACTATATCGTCGTTTTGCATCCAGTCCTTTGAAATATCATTTTCAATATCTTTATATTGGTCGTTAAGGCTTGTAAATACTATGTTATATTTAGGCTCCTCGCCGGTTACATCTTCATAATATTCCTTACTCATATAAAGATAATTTTGAGCATAGTTCTCGGTTATACCCGAAATTTTACAGGTGTAGGTCTTGTTGTTGACATTGAATTTTAAATTATCCCCTATTTTAACATTTAATACGCTGCTCATACGTTCGCTTATAACCGCTCCGTTACCCGTAAGGTCGATTTTTTCATGAGTAATGCGGTTACGCAAATTAAACATTTTTTTAAATACATCGTAATCTTCACCGACAACAACATAAAAATCCAACATTTTTTTACTGTCGATATTTGAATCCGCCCAACCCTGATAGCCAAGCATAACCTCGTCAAAACGCTCGTCGTTTTTGAATTGTGACATAAGATAGGATTTTTTATCCGCTGTGCCGCTTTCCGACATTGCGTATATTTGGTCGTATTTTGCAATTTCTCCGAACTGCCTGTCGGCTATAACCGTTATTGAATCTTTAAGTCCAAAGCCCGCAACGATTAACGCCGTACATCCGGCAACACCTATTACGGTCATTAAAAATCTGGTTTTATATCTAAACAAATTTCTTGCGGTTACCTTTGAACTAAAATTCATTTTATTCCACAAGGGAGTTATATATTCAAGAAGAATACGCTTGCCGGGTTTCGGTGCTTTCGGACGCATAAGAGTAGCGGAATTGATTTTCAATTCACGCGAACAGGAAATTACCGCAACTATGCAAGTACACAATATACCCACTGCGGACGATAAAACGAAGCTCTGCCAAGAAATGACAAGAACGGTAGCAGGCAAGATATACAATATGCCGTATGTCGATACTATAATGTATGGAAGCGTAAATACTCCCGCAAAACCTCCGACAATACTTCCGACCAAAGCGGCAACAAAAGCGTAAATAAAGTATTTCTTTATTATGTCAAAATTTGAATATCCGAGCGCTTTTAAAGTTCCTATTTCTGTGCGGCGTTCCTCCACCATTCTTGTCATTGTTGTAAGGCAGACAAGAACCGCAACTATTATGAAAAATGCCGGAAATACTACCGCAATGCTGTCTATTCGTTCAGCGTCCTCTGTAAGACCGGAATAACCGGGATTGTCGTTACGGTCGGAAACATACCACTCTGCATTGTCCAACGCTGAAATCGTGTCGTTTGCGTCGTTGAGCTTTTCTTCGGCGCTTTTAAGACCCGTTGCGGCTTCATATTTGCCCTGTATCAACTTTTCCCGCGAGAGCTTCAAGGTTTCCATACCGATTTTTTTCTGTTTTTCTATTTCGGCTTTGGCATTTTCAAGCTGTTTTTCACCGTCGGTAATTTCAGATTGTCCTGCTTGTAATTCAGCCATACCGGTTACCATTGCGCTTTCATATTCCAGCTTGCCGTTTTCAAGCTGTGCCTGTGCGTTGTTCAAAAGGTTTTGCGCGTTGTTAAGCTCCGAGGCACCGTCAGCCTTCTGCTGTTCAAATTCAGCCGATGCTTTGTCTAATTTTTCCTTTGATTCAGCTAAAAGCCTTTCCCCCTCCTCAAGTTGCTTTTTGCCCTCGTCATACTGAGCCTGATATTCGGAAAGCTCTTTTTTATACTCATCGAGCTTTTGATTCTGTTCATCGAGTTTCTTCTTTACGCTGTTCGTAAATATTTGGGTACTTTTCAGCTTTGTTATTTCGTCTTTGGTTTTGTTTATCAGTTCGTTGCAACCGTCTATGGCGGTTTTCATAAGCGACAGCTTTGTTTCCGCGTCCGGCTTTGTAGACGAATAGAAGATATTATATTGATTATTGTACTCTGTCTGTGCGGAGTCCAACATATCCTGAGCCTGATTTATCTTCGTGTCATATTCGAGCTTAGCACTGTTGTATGTACTTTGTGCGTCGGAATACTGTAATTGTGATTCCGTCAGTTTTTTCTTTGCCTCTTCCAGCTTTTCGGAATATTCAGTCTGACCTTCCGACAATTTCTTCTTTGCGTTCTCAAGCTCTTTTTCGTTTTTTGCAATTTCGGCATCAGCTTCAACGAGCTTTTCGCTAAGTTCCCGTTCGCCGTCAGCAAGCTGTTTTTCGCCGTCGGCAAGGGTTTTTTCAGCCTCATTCTTTTTGTCGGCATATTCCTTTTGCGCGTCGGAAAGTTCTTTTTTTGCGTCGGCAAGCGTTGTTGCGTTAAACCTTTCTATACAGGAACCTGAAAGGGCCTCTATGTCCTTTACGTCCTGTTCAACGATATGGTCATACTCATCGGAAAAAGCGGAAACACCCGAATCCGACGCACGGGTACGCACATATACATTAGTATATCTTTCAACGGAAAATTCTTCCGGCCTTATCATAACGTAAAAACCTATCGACCCGTTGCCTACCGTAGTGTTGCCTTTGGAGTAGGTTACATAAAGAGGCGAATCTACGGTTCCGACTATTTTATATTCAAGGTTCTTTATAAAGCCGGAGGTATCCTTACTGCCGACCGATTCATTGAATTTAATGGTATCGCCGATTTTATAATCCGATGATTTAAGATAATAATTTTCTACTACACACTCATTATCCTTTACCGGAAGATGACCCTCTACAAGTACAGGTTCATTTATAATATCGGAATTTGTATCGGTTTTTTTGGGAAGAGAAAGAACGCGCACAACCACATCATTATTTTCTCTTTTAATAAGCAAATCCGCACTGTAAGACGGCATAACCTGTTTTACACAGTCGAGCTTTAATATTTCACGCAAATCATCGTCATCAAAACCCACGGTCGAAATAAGACTGACATCGGATAATTTATTACTGTCAAAATATTCCTGAGCCGTTTCAATCATACTCGGACTTGCGGAACGCAGTCCCAAATAAAATCCGACGCTTATACCGATTATTGCCATTATTGAAATAAATCTGGACTTGGTTTTTGTAATTTCTCTTATCGTATTCTTTCTCAATGACCTTTTTGAACTTTTTCTTTTCATTTATCTACCACGCTTTTATTACAAAATTAAAGGTAAAAGCCAAACAGAAATACTGCTGCAGTATCCATATATTTTCACTCAAAACATTATAACTCCAAACAAGCTATTAAGCAAGAAAAATAAAACAGCAAACAAAAATAATAACATTATCCGCAGGACGCAAAGCTATAAAGACGGGACATAAATTTTATGTGCTTTCCTGCTTCTGAGCAAAGAAAAAGTCCACTTCACCGCCGTAAGGGTGAAATATAATATTCTTTACGTTTTTTGCACTTGCGTAATATCTGCTTTCAAGGTAGAGCGGATAAAATATTCCTTTGTCACTAAGATAATTTTCCGCTTCAATAACTTTATTATACGGCATAGAGCCTCGGCTTTCCTTTATGTCGTTTATATACCCGTCATATACGCTGTCGTTTAGGCACGCCGGATTATATTTGCTTCCGCTTTCAAACAGCGCAAGAGTATCGAGCGGATTGTTCCCGTTAATCGTTATCGGCGCAATGACGACACTGTAATCGCACGAAGTCACCTTGTTTTTTAATTCCGAACGGGTCACGGGGGTTTTGTTTACATGACCTGACGTAAGATTGTTCCAGCTTTCAATAATATTGTTTACGACAGTTCTGGTGGACTTATCGTCCGTACAAAGTATATTCAGCTTCGGCATCTCATCAATTCCCGCCGATTCCATAGCATTATAAAGGTTCTTTTTTGCGTCCGAGGAAAACGGAACGTATGAACCGCCGTTTGCGGAGCGGTAAGAATTATCGTTAAGACCTGCGCTTTCGGGTATAATGTAATTTGCTGTTTTACAGTTTTCCGGCAGTTCTTTTAGTATAAATTTTCTATCCAAAGATGAAAGAAGTGCATATCTAATATCGGTATTTTTCAGTACGTCATCACCTGTATTAAAAGAAATGCCCCAAACGGTATCGTCAAATGATGTAAGATTAAGAGATTTTTTTTCGGCATATTCAACCTCGTTCCCCGGAAGCGCATAGCAGTCTATCGTTCCGTCGGAAACGGCGTCTGTAATGTTAGCAGGGTTCTCCCCTATGGTTATGTCAACGCCTGCGGGAACAGGTTCATTCTCTCCTTTATATTCCGTATTTCTCCTCAAAAAAATATATTCGCTGTGCGACCAGCCGTTCTCCGTCACAACAAAAGCTCCGTCGGAAAGTATCTTATCGGCGTCACGTCCGTATTGACCTCCGCTTTTATTGAAGTATTCTTCATTGCACGGCATTGCGGGAGGCGTTGCAAGCAGTGAAAGAAAACCCGTATCGGGATATTCCAGCTCTATTCGTATCGTGTTGTCGTCTAAGGCGGTAATTCCCAAACTTGAAATATCGGCATTTCCTTTGTTTATTTTTTCCGCGTTTTTTATACAATAAAGTGTGTCTGCCGTTTCCGAACCCGTTGACGGGCTGACGGCGCGCCTTAGCCCAAACACAAAGTCATCAGCCGTCAGCTTTGTACCGTCTGACCAGCATATATCACTGCGAAGATTAAATGTATATGTCTTTCCGTCGCCGCTTATGCTCCAGCTTTCAGCCGCACCGGGAGTGGGAGCGTCATTTTCGTCTATTCGGGTAAGCCCCTCAAATATATTCATAATAATCAATCTTGAACCCGAATCATTTGCGATCTGTGGGTCGAGAGTTACAGGCTCATCGGTTATATTGTAATTAATTATCTGATTTTCGGGCAATTCACCGCCGCCGGAACAAGCCGCAAATGAAAGTACAGCAAAAACCGACATAAAGGCACACAAAATTCTTTTCAATACGTCATCGCTTCCTTTATAACCCAATTTTTGTCATATATGCATACGTTTTTTAAAGCTCAGCTTCAGCTTTGTTATGTGTGATACAACAAGAATAACAGCCGCAAGGCTTATACAGGATATAGCGGTAGGCACTGACCACACAAAATAAATATATGAACCTTTAAAGCTCAAAATAAGATATTCGACAATAATGCTCATAAACCCTGCAAGAATAAGACTTACGGATATTACCGTCAATATATGACGGGTGCGCCTGTAAATAAAAACATTTGCATACAATGCAATCATTATGTATATCATAATAGGCAGGCTGAGATTTAAGAACCAATTGATTTCCGGTGTAGTTATGACGTTAAGGACTTTCAAAAAAATCAGCGTTGAAAAAAAATCTATCCAAACGCACTTGTTAAAAATATTGTTTTGGAACAATATGGGCGGAACTATAATCGGCCACGCATATACAACGGACAGAACCACATATATTGACCACGTTATTTCTCCCGATATTATTACATTGCACAATGGACAGATTATAAGCGGAACAAACAGCACTATGGATACTAACAGCACAGCCGCGTGGCGTAACTTTTTTTCCACCGTTGTAGCGTCATCGGGTGGATACGGCGGCACAACATCTACTTCAATGCTTTCGTTCGGATTTATGACCGGAGTTGAACACAAGGGGCATCTTTTTTGTGATTTTTCCAACTCAACACCGCAATTTACACAATATGACACAATCACACCCTCCTCAGCAGTTACTTTCTATTTTTACCGGTATTCCCATTTTAACAAGCGAAGTAAAAAAAATACGTTCAACATCTTTTTCACGTTTACCGCTTGTCCATGTAATATACATATTTTCTTTGTAGCTCGTTGCCGCAGCACTGGGCATTCCCGACATAAACCGTCCGAGCATAAACTGGACACGCTCCACATACGGCTCCATTTCCGGAGGCAAGGTAACTTTTCCGAGGTTTGAAAACGTAGAGGATACAAGTGTTTCGCCGTACATTTTAAACGCTGCATACATCGCTATGTTTTTTATGCCCAAAGGTATGGCGCGCACCATAGGGTTCATTTCGTCACTCAAGTTTTTACACATAATCGCATTGAGGTATTTTTCCTTATTGTTCATACGCATAAAATGATGAACCTCTTCCGTTATCTCCTTAAATGTAAATTCCCCGTAACGAGGCTCGATTCCCGGATTTATGTACAGCGCAAAATTTCTCAGGGTTTTGCTCGGATAAATATTTCTTAAATTAATAGGAACGCTTACCTTTACGGGGCGTTCCGAACGGACTCTGCTTTCGCTTTGGCATTGCATAAACGCCTCTATTATAAGTGATACTATAAACTCGGTAACGGTGACCTCATATTTTTTAGTCAATTTATGAAGTTCACAAAACGGTATTATCCCCGTTATTACGCTTGTTTGTCGGTCGGGCAGTTTTACGCCCTTAAAATGATAGCCCCTCATTTCTTTGCGGCTTTTAAGTGTACGAAATTTTGCCCATTTTTTAAACGAATCCTCCATTTCCTCCGGATCCGGCTCCGAGCCGCATAATATTACTCCGTCGCAGGGAGCGGGCTTTATTTTATACTTTAATTCAAGGTAACGCGCGCCCAAGGATTTTAAAAATACCATTCCTCCCGTACCGTCGGACAGAGCATGGAAAATTTCAACGGCAATTCTGTTATTGTAATATTTTACACGGTACGGCATATCGTGATTATGTTTTCCGCCGATTCTGCCGCAAGGATTTTTTGTATCCGGCTCAACGTACACAGGTCTGTCCGTTTCCTCAAAAAAGTACCAGAATACCCCTTTTTTTAGCTCAAGATTGAGGTTGACTATTCTTTTTCTTATGTCGTTGAGCGCCTGCTGTAATATATCGGGATCAACTGGTTCCTTAAATGTCATTGAAACACGGAAATTTCCCGACCACTTTTTTGTTCGGACGGCAGGATATATTTTTGCGGCATTGTCAAGCCTGTACCATTTTTTGGACTGTTTTTTTGATTGTTTCATATATATTCACCACCGCATTATTAAGTACGGAAAAAGCCGATCAACGGAATCAGTCTGTTTTTGCTGGTTCTACAAACAATGTTTTTTGATTTGTATATATCACCATACCCGGCTTTGCGCCGCGCGGCTTGCTGACATACCTTATTTTTGTGCAGTCAACAGCCGCTTTATCCGAATCCTTGGCTTTGCTGTGCGCTGCGGCAAGTGCGGCAGCATACAGCACTGTACCGCTGTCGGGTTCCTTTCCATCGCAGACAATAACGGTATGGGAGCCGGGTATATCCTTTGTATGTAACCACAAATCGTTTTTATCCGACTGTTTCAGCGTCAGTCTGTCGTTTTGGCGGTTGTTCCTGCCGACAAGTATTTTAAATCCGCTTTTTGAAGTAAATTCAAGCGGAGGCAGTGCGGCTTCGCTCTTTTGCTTTTTCCCGTTTTTTGCCTTTATATATCCCTGCTCGGTAAGCTCCTGTCTTATTTCGTTCAGTTCTCTGACGCTTTTTGCCCTTGAAACGCTGTCAATTACCGACGAAACATAATCCAGTTCTTCTTCCGCTTTTTCAATTTGAACATTAAGTATTTTTTCGGCATTTTTTGCCTTTTGATAGCTCTTGTAATATTTTTGCGAATTTACTGCCGCAGACAGTGCAGGGTCGAGCTTGATTTTTATTTTGCTCAAATTCTCGTCATAGTAATTTTCCACCTCAATTTCAGACGCACCCTTGGGTATTTGATACAGGTTCGCCTGTATCAGATCGCCGCATATTCTGAAATGTTCACGGTCAGAGCAGGAAGCAAGCTCCTCATTTTGTATATAAATTTTCTTTATAATTCTTGACGCCGCATTGTTCAGAAGTCTGTTAAGATCCTCGGAGCTTTGTTTCATTCTTTCCGCAGCGTCGCGCTGAGAATAATAACGGTCAAGCAATTCGCAAAACGTACCCGTTTGTTTAAATGAATGTCCTGTTCCGTATTGAAAAATATCCGTAACGGTAAAATCAATCGGTTTTTTATTTGAATCAATTATAATATAAGGCTGACCCGAAATATCCCGTATTGAGGCGATAATTCTTTTAAGAAAAAAACTGAGACGGGTCGTAAGTTCTTCGTCAAGCTCACGGGAAAATACATCTCTTCCCCTGCCGGTAAGATATTCAAGCTCGCGGCAGATTATGGGGGAAAATCCCTGCACAACTGACAATAAAGCCTTTGCTAAAGGCATATTGCCGTTACAGCTCTTTACGGAACCGATAATATCGTCCGCATCACTGTAAAGTACGCATTTTTTGTTCTGCCGAGGAGGCATTTCGTATTTTACCCCCGGCAGTATTACACGTCTGGACGACATCGAGGCATCTACTCGTTTTACGGCGTCGATTATAACTCCGCTGCTGTCAAGAAACACGGCATTGCTGTACTGTCCCATAATTTCGACCGCAAGGGTCATCATAACCGTATCGCCAAGCTCGTTGGTACCCTCAAAGTCAAGCATAAGCAGCCGCTCAAGCTCCGGTTGGCGTATACTGCGTAAACGTGCGCCCGACAGCCTTTTACGGAGAAGCATACACAACATAGGCGGGGTTTTTGGATTTTCATAAGAAAAATCCGTAATATTTATGCGCGGACTGTTTGCCCTCGCAGAAATCAAGAGCTTTTTGGTTCCCTCACGGGAACGCATAGACAGTACAATTTCTTCCTTTGACGGCTGATATATTTTATCTACCTTACTGTTTATTAAATTTTGTTCAAGTTCTTTTTTGATATGTCTTAAAAATATACCGTCAAGCGCCATTGCAAATACTCCCCATTATTTTATATATATTGTTTTGTCCGAAAACACCTTTGATTTGACAAATTCCGCTTCGGGAAACTGTTTTGACAAGAGGACCGTCAGTCTGTCAATAATCATATTTTCCGAATTAAAATGTCCCAAGTCAAAAACCGATATGTTATGTTCGTTTGCAAAAATTATCTCGTGATGTTTTATCTCGCCGGTAATAAAAGAGTCGGCTCCGAGTTCCGCCGCCATAAAAATATTGCCGCCGCCGGCGCCGCAGGAAACCACGGCTGTTTTAATACTGTCGTTTACATTTGTGTAGCGCAGACCGTTAAGTCCCATATTCAACTTGATTCTTTTTGCGAAACATTCGGCTGTTGCCGCATCGTCCAAATGCCCGAAAATCGCACAATCTTCGTCAAAGCGGCGGTCGGCATACACACCCACGGCTTTTGCAAGACAGTCGTTCACTCCCCCGCAGGCAATGTCAAGATTTGTATGTGCGCTTATTATAGTAATATCGTTTTTTGCCGCGGCGTAAGGCACACTGTCAAACATAACAGACCTTAGGGGATTGAAAATAACCGGGTGATGCGTCACGATAATTTTTGCACCAAGCCCGACAGCCTCATCGACGACCTGCTTATCGGCGTCAAGTGCAAGAACGACCTTTCGGCTTCTCGTATTAAAATCTCCGACCAAAAGCCCCGAATTGTCATAACTCATTTGAGTGTCAAACGGAGCAAACCCGTCTATGTAATCATAAATTTCTTTTGCGCTTACCATATTTTTACACCGCCGTTCCCGTTTGAAATATATTCTTCGGTAATTTTATCAAAGTCAAGAATAAGAGAATATATATCTTTGTATTCCTGAGAATCAATATCATAAGATTTTATTTTTTTCTTCAGCTTATTGTTTACCGTAAAAATATACCTTTTTGCATCGGGCGAATCATCGTCCGACAGAAGTCCGGCATATTTAAATTTATCGCTGCATTCACGCCTTATTCCGTCATAGGAGCAAACCATAACGGAATATGACTTTTTTCCCGACACACAAGCCTTTTCCTCAAAAATTTTGAATCCGTTTTTACACAAAAACAAACGCAGTGACTCTGCTCGTGTCATAGGCTGAAGAATAAGTCTACGTTTGTTGTCGCAAAGCCACTGCTGTTTTTGTATAATTTTTGCGATAAGTTCACCGCCCATACCGGCAATAACAACATCAAGAGCGTCTTTTGGGTTTATATTATCCAATCCGTCCGACAAAACAGCCGAAACAACATTTTCGACATGATAATTCCTGATATTATTCCTTGCGTTACGCAGCGGTCCCACGCGAACATCACAAGCAACGGCGCAGCTTATTTTACCGTTGATCGCAAGCCATACCGGAAGATAAGCGTGGTCGGTACCGACGTCAACAAGCCTTGTTCCCTCTCGAACGAACGAAGCGCAAAGCGCCAGCCGATTGTCAAGACTGAACACAGTACCGTTCATTTTCACACCACCAAAATTATTTATTTGCGATATGCTCGTTAATTTTCTTAACAAGATCATCGGCATTTACGCCGTGAACCGCACAAGCCTGTTCAACCGTTTCTCCTCTTGAAGCGGGGCAGCCGAGGCAGTGCATACCTATTTCAAGAAAAATCGGTACGGTTGTTTCATCAATATCAAGAATGTCTCCGATAATTGTATCCTTTGTAATTTGTGCCATATTTAACATATCCTTTCTTTTATTATAATGTCCATATTATATCATTCTATTCGCCAAAATGCAAGCATACGGTTCTGTCCCGAATCGGAACACATAAATTAAAAACCAAGGGCGAACACCCTCAGTTTTTACGGTATTTGCAGCTCAAGCAAACGGATTACTCGGCTGCCGTTTCAACCCTGACGTCAGCCTGTTTTTTGTTTGAATTAAGCGAAAATGCAATATTTGTACTATGATCAGCTATCCGTTCAAGATTTGTAAGCAGCTCCATAAACAGTGTACCTACTGTTGCATTGCAGCCTCCATTGCTCAGGCGCTCAATATGATTTGTTTTGTAAAGTTCGGTTTTATCATCAATTTCTTGTTCCGTATTGCTTACAATATCTGCCATTTTCTTATCGTAATGTTTAGATTCAAACATAGACAGCGAATTTTCTATAATGGAAGCGACAAGACTTTTCAAATCCTGTATTTCGTTTATTGCCGTATTGCTGAAATTTTCATTTTTATTTATAGCCATCTCGGCAAGCTCGCATATATTTTCGGCGTGGTCGCCTATTCTCTCCATATCGCTGACAACATGATAATAAGAGCCTATTTTAACACGGTCGCTGTCCTCAAGTGAAAGACCGTTTATTTTTACAAGATAAGTTGTGATTGCTTGATTCAAATAATCAATAACTTCTTCGTTTTCCTCAACCTTTTCAATCAGGTTTTTGTCCAAATTGAGAAGTGCCTGCATTGAAAGCTCAAAATTCTTTTTAGAGAGCTTTCCCATACGATCAATTTCCTTTGTTATTTGGTTTACGGCAATCGGAGGAGTTTTAAGAAGCCTTTCATCGACATATTTGAGGTGACAGGCTTCCTTTTCGGTATTTTCCTCTCCCGGAACAAGGAAACAGGCAATCTTTGTAATAATGTCACTGCACGGTAAAAGAATAATAGTTGAAACAATACTGAATATTATATGAACCAAAGAAATCTGTAACGGAACGCTTTGTGTCACGGACTGTATCCACGAAACAAACGGCGTAAGAACCGTGATAAGCGTAAACATAGCCGCTCCGATAAAGCTGAATATAACATAGGAAATGGAGGTACGGCGTGCGGCTTTTGAAGCACCTATCGACGAAATAACGGAGGTAATGCAGGCTCCGATATGGATACCGTAAACCATATAAACAGCATTAGGAAGAGCCAAAGCGCCTGCCGCACCCAACGCTTGAAGCACACCGACGGTAGCGGACGAACTTTGAACTATACCCGCAAAAATAATACCGAATATAATGCCTATTGCCGGGTTACCTATCGAAACAATCACGGACTGAAAAAAATCCGAAGCAGCAAGCGGTTTAAGATTATCCGACATTGTAGTCATTCCGAAAAACAGTATTCCGAAACCTGCCACAATTTGACCGATATATTTAGTGTTGTTTTTCTTGCTCAAAACAACCATAAATGCGCCGATAAATATAAGAATCGGCATATATTGAGAAATATTAATCGAGAGTATAAGGCTTGTAACGGTAGTTCCGATTGTCGCACCCATAATGACCCCTATTGCTTGACTTAATGTCATAAGCTGAGCATTTACAAAACCGACAACCATAACGGAAACTGCCGTGGAGCTTTGAATTACCGCCGTAACAACAACGCCGACCAAGGCTCCCAAAAAACGATTTGAGGTAATTTTTTCGAGTATCTGTCTTAATTTTGAACCTGCGGCAAGCTCCAAACCATCGCCTAACAGTTTCATTCCGTAAAGAAAAAGTCCCAATCCTCCCATTGCAAGTATAATTTGCATAATTACTGTCTGATCGAAGGTCATAGCCTTGCCCTCCACTTTTAATATTCTTTTCTTTTCTTTTAATAATCCGAATTAATAATATTACAATGCGTGACATTAAATATTCTTTAAAAGAATTATATTTTTTTCTATTATTACAACAAAATACAACTGTTTACATAATTATTTTTAGCTTTTTTTACACATTATTTACATAATCTTTATGGAATATAACAACAAAAATGTTCCGTAATTATTAACCGTTCGGATTTACTTTCGCTGCCTACACCGCCGCACATGGCGATTTTGCCAAATGGCAACTGTCCGAAATGCAAGCAGGAAAGTTTGATATAAGCAAACTTATTAAAGAACCGATAACAGGCAGGATTTTGAACTGCTGTTATCGGCTCTTTCTTTGATAATAGACCGATACGCAGTAAGGGTATATTCCCTGCTGATTTAAGCGGTCTTTCAATTGTGAAAATTATGGGGATAAGAGTTTTATGCGTCCACCCTCAAAAACGGACTTTTATTAGATAAAAGGCAAAAAAACAGAGAGCCAACTCCTTTTGAAGTGATTGGCTCTCTGTTTTTGTTTGCACACTGTCTGTCAGCGTTAATGATAAGTTGTTGTAAACACTTCCTTATCACTATTAGCACTTAGATTTTCGGCTGTTTTTTATTTAAGCGCGTTATAAACAATATAATGCAATAAATCAATACGCTTTATTTAAAAGCAATTATTCCGTGCGTAATGCTGTGACAGGATCTTTTTTTGCCGCCTTTTTGGACGGTATCAGTCCTCCCAGCAGTGTTAATACGATACTCAACACGATAAGTATGATTGCTCCGACAAACGGTAAAACAGCATTTACCGTATCTGTACCTGCCACTGCATGTATAATCATATTACCCGGTATAAGCAAAATCAATGTTACGCCTATACCTATAACTCCCGACAGCAGACCTATTATAAATGTTTCTGCATTAAATACCTGAGATATATTTCGTTTTGACGCTCCTATCGCTCTGAGTATGCCTATCTCCTTTGTACGTTCAAGGACGGAAATATATGTAATAATTCCTATCATAATGGACGATACAATTAGTGAAACGGCAACAAATGCTATAAGTACATAGGATATAACATTTATTATTGTTGTAACCGACGACATAATCAAGCCTACATAATCGGTATAGCTTATTTTATCCGCGTCGCTCGCTTTTTTATTATAATCGCTTATACATTCGGCTATTGAATCTTTATCTTCAAAGCTGTCAGTATAAATATTGATTGATGACGGCGCATCAAGACTTACAACTCCAAAATCCGACATATTGTCATCGTAAGTTCCCGATGAAATATAATTGTCATACATTGAAATCAAGAAATCGTCGTCTGCGGTCTTTATATAATTATCAAATGCAGCCGCAAGCTGTTCCTCACTCATTTCTCCGGATTGTCCGGAAGGAATATTGGCATTTGCATTTGTATTACCGGCTGCATTAGCATTTGCGTTTGTGTTTGCATTTGTATTACCGGCTGCATTAACGTTTGTGTTTGCGTTTGTATTTTCGGCTGCATTAACGTTTGTGTTTGCATTTGTATTTCCGGCTGCATTAACGTTTGTGTTTGCATTGGTTGCAGTATTTGTATTTATACCGTTATTTGCTGATGTAGAAAGAATTGTTTTTCCTAAGGCGGCTTTATCGCTTATTCCCATATTATTTATATATTTCTTTACGTCCTCAATCTTTGCCTTGTCATCGGACGGGGAAAATTTCATACCTGTAAGAATATTTATATCCTTATCGGCTTCCTGCGCCTTTACAATGTCACTGTTGTTTGTTTTTTCAATAATGTAATCGGTCAATGCTTTAGTATAGCCTATGGCGCTTCTTATTTCACTGTACGAGGCATTCTCTTTCGGACGGATAACTCCCACGATATTCAGCTTAACCGCCGTTTTCATCAATTCCTCAATCTTTTCGTTATCGTCGGCAAAGCTGTCGTAATAGCCTTTTGAATTTTTTTCATAAGTATCGCACATAGGGATCATACGAAGATCCTGACTGCAAATATCCTTATAACTCCAACTGCGATCTTCAAAACTTACTTTTTTATCTTCTTTTATATCCTGTTCGATTTTCTTATATTCGGAAGTGGGAAGTACGCCTAACTCATAAAGTGTTTCCGTAGATATTTCGTTGTCTTTGTCCAACACCAAAACAACGTCGTTGTATTCTGACGGCCAGTTTCCATAAACCAACTCATAATTTTCCGTAACGGCGGTACTAAGGTTTTTTCCGTTATTTCCCGGCAAAAGCTGCTGGAAATTTTTATTTTTGTTGTTAGCGGAAAATACACTGACAGCCATTCCGCTTTGAGAAGTGTCGGTCGGTAATGACATATTGGAAAGCAAGGAATTATCGTCTTTTAGTGTAGAGCCGTCGGTATTTACAAGGGTATTTTCGCTGTCGTGAGTATATACCCCAAAACGGGTGGAATAAGAATAAACTACTCCGTTCTCTCCTATATAATCGTGAATTTTATTTTTCGGGTCATCAATATATTTTTTGAATGCCGTAAGATTGTTGTGTGTTACGCTCGTTGTAATCTCCGACTTCATTTTAAGCGTTGTATTGTCCGAATAAACCTTATCGAGCTTGCGATTTAACTTTTCGTTGTCAAGAACATCGTTGTGAGCGTCTATAATTGACGAAATATCTATTGTTTCGGAATCTATCGTAATCGGATAAGATGACATAGTGCTTTTTTGAATATCCGTTATATATGTATTAACACCGTTTGATAATGCAAGTATAAGCGAAATTCCTATGATACCGATAGAACCTGCAAATGATGTAAGTATTGTACGTCCCTTTTTCGTCCGCAAATTGTTAAAGCTCAGTGAAAGCGCAGTAAGGAACGACATAGACGCCTTTCCCATTTTTTTATTCTGCGGTTTATCAATTTCCGATTCTTCGGGATTAAATGGATTTGTATCATCTAAAATTTTTCCGTCGCGCAGTTTTATTATACGGTTCGCGTACTGCTCCGCAAGTTCGGGGTTATGAGTTACCATAACAACAAGGCGATCCTTTGCAACGGATTTCAGTAATTCCATAACCTGTATTCCGGTTTCTGTATCGAGCGCTCCCGTAGGCTCATCGGCAAGAAGAATGTCGGGATTATTTACAAGCGCACGGGCAATGGCAACACGCTGCATTTGTCCGCCGGACATTTGGTTCGGGCGTTTATGGAGCTGATCGCCAAGTCCTACCTGCTCCAAAGCCTCCTTTGCCCTTTTTCTGCGTTCCGAACGTGATATACCGGAAATCGTCAGAGAAAGCTCTACGTTTGCAAGTACGGATTGATGGGGTATAAGATTGTAGCTTTGAAATACAAAACCGATAGTATGATTGCGGTAAGCATCCCAGTCACGGCTTTTATATTCCTTGGTGGAAATACCGTTAATAATAAGATCTCCGCCGTCATATCGGTCAAGACCTCCGATAACGTTCAGCAAAGTTGTTTTTCCCGAACCGCTTGGTCCCAGTATAGCAACAAATTCATTATCTCTTAAATTTATTGAAACATCGTTCAATGCGGTTTGAACAAGGCTGCCCGTTTTATACTGCTTATATATATTTTTTATTTGCAGCATTATCTTCTCTCCTTTTTCCCAAATTGTAAAACAACATAATTTTACCGTAAAATAATAACATACTGTATTAAAAAAATAAAGAGTAAAATCTGAAATTTTTAATTCCGTTAAAGCAAAATTGCCGTATACATTTTTATGTACACGGCAATTTTAATCGTATTATTTTATAACTTTTACTTTAAGGGTAGAAGATACACCGTTAAATGTCTTAACTGTGATGTATGCTGTTCCTTCTTTCTTTGCGGTCAAAAGTCCGTTTCCGCTTGTGTAAACCGTGCTGTTATCGCTTGAACTCCAAGCACGCTTTGTTGATGCTGTTCCTGCGTCAACCCAGCTTGAAAGCTGGAACTTCTGTCCGACGTGAAGTGTAAGCCACGACTTACTTATATGTACGGCTTTTGCAGGCGGCTGTACAACAACTTTACACTGCGCCGTCTTGCCGTTGAATGTCTTAACGGTAACATATACCGTACCTGCCTTTTTGGCTGTTAAAAGTCCTTTTCCGCTTGTGTAGCATATATTATTGTTGCTTGACGAAAATCCCCTCTTTGCCGAGGCTGTACCCGACTGAACAGAGCTTGTGAGTTGGAATTTCTCCCCTACGCCGAGGTACAGTGTCGATTTGTTAAGGCTTATTTTGCTTGCAGGCGGCTGAACGGTTATTTTGCAGGTTGCCGTTTTGCCGTTGCTTGTTTTTGCGGTAATTGTAACCGTTCCGTCTTTCTTAGCCGTTACTTTGCCGTTGCTTACGGTTGCTATATTATTGTTGCTTGAAGTCCAAGTTATTTTTTTGTTTGTTGCGTTGCTCGGACTTACAGTTGCGTTAAGCTGATAGCTTTCACCTCTGCCAAGCCATGTGCGTGTTGTATTGAGTTTTATATCGGTTACGTTAATGGTTGGATTTTTAACTGTTACTTTACAGGTCGCCGTTTTACCGTTTACCGTTTTTGCCGTAATCGTTGCCGTGCCTGCTCCCTTGGCTGTTATTTTGCCATTGCTTACGGTCGCAACACTGCTGTTACTCGTTGTCCACGTTACGGTTTTGTCCGTTGCATCGCTCGGTGAAACAGTCGCCGTTATTGTCTGTGTTTTGCCCTTTTCAAGCGTTATTGATGTTTGGCTGAGGTTTATGCTTGTCGGGTCAACGGTCGGATTTTTAACAGTTACTTCACAAGTCGCCGTTTTACCGTTTACCGTTTTTGCCGTAATTGTTGCCGTGCCTGCTCCCTTGGCTGTTATATTGCCATTGCTTACGGTCGCAACACTGCTGTTGCTCGTTGTCCACATTACGGTTTTGTCCGTTGCATTACTCGGTGAAACAGTCGCCGTTATTGTCTGTGTTTTGCCCTTTTCAAGCGTTATTGATGTTTGGCTGAGGTTTATGCTTGTCGGGTCAACTGTCGGATTTTTAACAGTTACTTCACAAGTCGCCGTTTTGCCGTTTGCTGTTTTTGCCGTAATCGTTGCCGTGCCTGCTCCTTTGGCTGTTATCTTGCCTTTGCTTACGGTCGCAACACTGCTGTTGCTCGTTGTCCACGTTACGGTTTTGTTCGTCGCATTGCTTGGTGAAATAGTCGCCGTTATTGTCTGTGTTTTGCCCTTTTCAAGCGTTATTGATGTTTGGCTCAATTTTATTTCGGTTACGCTTATATCAATAGCTTTAAAGGGAATATCATTATTATTTGCATATTTGTCTGCATAAGAATTTTTCTGGCCGTAAATGGTAAAATTTTCACAACCTTCAAATGCACCAAAATATATATGAGTAACGCTTTCGGGGATTACAATGCTTGTCAATTCCGTACAATTCTTAAATGTCCCAGATTCTATTTCTGTAACATTGTTGGAGATTGTTACGCTTTTCAGTCCCGTACAACCTTCAAATGCACCACTATTATAATAACCACCACCTATACGGGTAACACTGTTGGGAATTGTTATACTTGTTAGTCCCGTGCAATTCTCAAATGTACCCGAACCTATACAGGTAACACTGTTGGGAATTGTTATACTTGTTAGTCCCGTACAACCATAAAATGCACCATTTATATAGGTAACACTATTTGGAATTGTTACGCTTTTCAGTCCCGTGCAACCATAAAATGTATTATTATTTATTGTCTTAACACGGTTTGGGATTGTTACGCTTTTCAGTCCCGTACAACCATAAAATGCATCATTACTTATAGATTTTACACTGTCGGGAATTTTTATACTTGTTAGTCCCGTACAATTCCGAAATGTATACGGATATATATTAGTAACACTGTTGGGAATTGTTACGCTTTTCAGTTCCTTACAACCTGAAAATGCATATTCATCTATTTCTGTAACACTTTTAGGAATTGTTACGCTTGTAATATATTTTGCACCGCCACCCATACTATGAATTACTGTAACTTTTTCGCCAAAAATATACGACGGTATAACAACATCGGAAGAAGTGCCTTTATAACCCCTTATACAGATTGTACCGTCATCATTTTCTTCAGTGTAAAAATCACGTTCCGAATTTGCCGCCTGTGCAACAATGCCCGTACCCGTGTACTGCGGCAGGGTCGTTCCCACATAGGTTCCGAGCGTTACCGCCGCAAGGGCAACACAAAGTAATTTTCGGATTACTTTTTTATTTCTTTCGTTTTTCAATTTCAGTCCCCCTGTACATAATATTATTGTCTATAAATCTCTGCCGCCGCAAAACAACCGTAATTATGAGTACAAACAATGCTTTTCTGTTTTCGGCACAGAAGATTTATGTCCATTAATACAATATCATAGTATTTCAGTTTTGTCAACAAATATTGTATAATTGTATTGTAATATTTGACTTTTAGGAGGACGGCGTCAATGCTTAACGAACGGATAAAACAACTTAGAATCGACCGCAATATCACACAGGTAGCTCTTGCAAAGGACTTGTCGGTGTCAAAACAAAGCGTGTCGAATTGGGAAAACAACAATATTCAGCCCTCCATTGATATGCTTATAAAAATAGCCGAGTTTTTTTCTGTCAGCACAGATTATCTTCTCGGTTTGGATAATAAAAAATATGTTGAAATAGCAGGACTTTCCGATATAAAAATAGCCCATATACAACAAATAATAAACGATATGAGAGAATCGGTCTGACAATAATTTGTCAAACCGATTTTTTTAAGGCAAATTGTGTTGACCTTGTCCGAAAATAATGTTATTATTAAAGTTATAATGTCCGGTATATTTTTGCGTTAATGCAAAAATATCGAATATTCGTTCGTAATTCGGAGGGCGGCAATGAAGGAAAAAAACAAAAAACGATTCAATATCCCTTGGAAATTGATATTCAATATAGGCGTAATTTTATTGACCTTATCTTTGATTACCTATTTTGTCTTTTCCGAGGGAGGATTTATAGACCTTATAAACAGTATTCTCGAAGGCAAAATAAATGTAAGTATCGGCTGGCTTGTAACTGCGGTATTCGCTCACCTGCTGAATATAGCAATCGACGCCGCAATAATATATCTTTTCCTGCGCGAAACAAACAAAGGACTTAAACCGCGAGTTGCCCTGACCGCATCTATGGTCGGTCAATTTTTTTGCGCGGTTACGCCAAGCGCCACGGGCGGTCAGCCTATGCAGATACTCAGCCTGTCAAGAATGGGTGTAAAAGCGTCAAGCGCAACGTCCGCACTTATTCAAAAATTTCTTGTATGGCAATTTACCCTTGCGGTATATTGCATTATATCCGTTACTTTCGGAGCGGGATTTATTATGAGCAAGCTCGACCCCGCAATGTGGACGTTTACAATAATAGGTTTTCTTGCCCAAATAATAATGATTGTACTGCTTATGCTCGCATCGTTCTGCAACGGTTTAACAACCAAAGTTGTTGACGGTCTGATTCGTTTCCTCGGAAAACTCCACATTATTAAAAACGCTGAAGAAAAATTGGTCAATATTAATCAGTCGTTGGAAAATTTTCACAAAAGCAACAAAGAGCTTAACAAAAACAAAAAACTGCTTGTTAAGGTCTATTCCATAACCGCTGTACAGATGACGTCATTGTTTTTGGTTCCTTTCTGTATTGCGAAAGCATTTGACATTAACTGCAATATTTTTGAAATGCTGTTCGCACAATCTTATGTAAATATGGTTTCAAGTCTTATGCCGCTGCCCGGAGGTTCGGGCGCCGCAGAATACAGTTTCAGTGTATTTTTTGGAGGTTATTTCACAACGCAAACAATGAAAACCGCTATACTTCTATGGAGAACCATAACATATTACGGCACTATTGTAATTTCAATGCCGTTTTCACAGCTTCACAAAAAAGAAACCTCTTTGCCTGAAAATATACAGTCGGAAACAAACGACACCGCCACACACTCATAAAAATCCAATAATACAATACTTTAACCAAACCGACAATTTTATTCGTTCCGAATTTTGAAATTTGTTTACGGCAAAAACAGGAGGTGATTTTTTGTTCGATAAACCTCAAGTTTCAGTAATTATACCTATGTATAATGTGGAAAAATATATAAGAAAATGCCTTACGTCAGTCAAGAACCAAACCTTTACCGATTTTGAGGTGTTAATGATAGACGACGGTTCACCCGACAATAGCGGTAAAATTGCCGCTGAATTTGAAAAAAACGATAAACGCTTTACTCTTTACAAAAAGGTTAACGGAGGTCTTGGAGATGCACGAAATTTCGGGTTGGAACGTGCCAAAGGAAAATATGTAGTGTTCATTGACAGTGACGATTACATAAAGAAAAATTATATCGAAATTTTATATAACGAGTGTGAAAACAACGGAGCCGATATGGCATGCTGCCGTTTTTACTATACATACTTTAATACCGGTATATGCCTGCCTATGGTTATAGCTCCGAAAAAATGTGTCTTGCCTAAGCAAAAAGCCCTCAAAATGCTTATAAGGGATAACACCATAAAAAACTACGCTTGGAACAAAATGTACCGCAAATCACTTTTTACCGAAAATCAAATTTATTATCCGAATATGTTCTTTGAAGATATTGCGACGACCGGCAGACTTATGTTCCATTCAAAGAAAGTTGCAATCACAAACAAATATCTTTACTGTTATCAAAAACGCTTGGGAAGCATAATGTCAACAATGAATGCCAAAAAAATAAACGATTTTTTGCTGTCTGTATTTATAATGCGAAACTATATACAGAAAAACGGAAAATACAACGAATATAAAGACTCGCTAAATTTCCTTGTAAGTAAAATATTCATTTTCAACATATATTCCGTGATTCGTATGCACTTACTAAACATAGATTTTAAAAATATGAAACGTAATTTTAGAATTAACAGATACTTATGCAATTATCTTAAATCGGAAAATTACAAACCCGTTGATGACACACCCTCACTTCCGGTCACTTTTATTCAGCCCGGAAAAAGAAAAAACAAAAAGAAAAAAGTTTCGGAATAATTTTTAATAAAAAAACGCTTTTTTACCGAAAAATATATAGATAAATAAATAAATGCGTGGTATAATGTACATAAAATATTGAACTTAAATTTAATTTTGTTCAGTAAAATTAAATAATACATTAAGGAGCTGTTTTTTATGCAAAACATTTGGCACGATATGGATTCCGCAAGAATTACTCCGGAAGATTTTATGGTCGTTATTGAAATCCCGAAAGGAAGCAAGGCTAAGTATGAGCTTGACAAACAAAGCGGACTTTTAAAGCTCGACCGTATTCTGCACACCTCTACCCATTATCCGGCAAACTACGGATTTATCCCCCGTACCTACGCAGATGACCTCGACCCGCTGGACGTTTTGGTTATTTGCTCCGAGGTAATAACCCCGATGACGTTGGTTCAGTGCTACCCGATAGGCGTTATTACAATGCTTGACAACGGAAGAAACGACGAAAAAATCATTGCTATCCCCTTTAATGACCCAAGCTACAACACCTATAAGGATATATCGGAAATACCTCAGCATATTTTTGACGAAATGACACACTTTTTCTCGGTTTACAAGGCTCTTGAAAACAAGGAAACAGTTGTGGACGAGGTTAAAGGAAAAACCGAGGCACTTGAAATTATTGAAGCCGCAATCAACAGTTATAAAGAAAAGTTCAATTCGGTATGATTGAAAGGAAATTTGTAATTTATGGAAAACAAAAAGGAAAATCGGAAAGATAAACCCGAAAAAAAGCAGGTCAAGGTTATTAATGTTCCTAAAAAGAAAAAACCTTTGCGTACACCGTCGCATATTATCAGATTGTGTTTGGTATGGTCATTTGTAATATGTATTTTCTTGCTGACGTTCCCCTTTCTTAACACGCACATATATATTACAAAAGACCTTAAAACAACAATAGATTTATCGCAGGCGGATTTGACGCTGGCGACCCAAGAACAGATCGACAACGCACAAGACAAACTTTCCGCCTCAATAAAGAATCTTAAAAAGAAAGACGACGCCGAAAATGAGGAAACCGCTTCTTCAATACAGGCACTTTCAACGGCAAACTATAAATGGGAATACCATATAGCGGAAAATGTCAATTACAAGGAACTTCAAAATCTTATACAAGACGCAATGGATATTGACCGCACAAAGTATACCGACGAATCTGTAAAAGCGCTTAACAACGCCACAATAAATGCCCAAAAAACTTTATGTGCGACGGTTGAACTGTCGCAAACGGCGTTCCAGATGATGCTTGGCGGCTCAATAAGCGAGGCTTACGGATATGAAACAAGCACTTACGGAATTACACAATCGTTTTTTGCTTTTGCCCTTGCCGTAATTCCTATCATAGGCTTTTTTGCCGCGAGCTTTGACAAGCACAGACACATAAAACACATAATATGCTTTGTAGGCGCATTGTTGTGCCTGTCCGATATAATATTCACGATATATCCCAACATAGGAATCGGAGCGGTAATGTCCATAATAATGTATTTCCTTATATGCGTTTTAAATATTGCCGGTATTTACGCAAAACAGCAGGAGGACTACATTATAAAGCACCCCGAACTTGAAGCGGATTTTGGAGAAAAGCACCCTCATTTTGTTAAAGCTCTCATAAATGAAAAAACATTTGGAAGCCTGTCAAAACAAATGAGCGAAAAGGAACGGGAAGTTTACGCCGCAAAAAATGCACAAAAGCGCCGTTCAAAAAAGAAATAAGCTATCTTACAAGTAAAAAACAGCCGTCACATTAACTCTCAGCTTGTGTGACGGCTGTTATTATTTTCTTGTTCTAATTATTTATTACTTATTATTATCCTGTTCATTGTTTGCCGGAGCATTGTTATATATGCTTGAACTCGGCTCATTTTGAACTTCTGTGTTCTGTGTATTCGGCACGCTTGACGGTACATTGCTATATATGCTCGAATCAGACTGATTTTGAACGTCTGTGTTCTGTGTATTCGGAGTGCTTGACGGCACATTGCCATATATGCTCGAATCAGACTGATTTTGAACGTCTGTGTTCTGTGTATTCGGAACGCTTGACGGCATATTGTTAACCTCATTAATCATACTTGAATTTTGCTGTGACTGATATGCCGAAACAGGCGATGGAGCTTTGGCAAAACGAATAAAGGCGATAATTCCCGAAACAACCGAAAGAACGGTTAAAGCCAACACTACCCAGCCTGTAATGCTTAAAGCCATTCCCGGATATTTTGCATAAAATATGTATGCATTTTCAGAGGCATTAATTTTGATAATGTAACCCAAAAATAAGAATAAAGAACCGATAAAGTCAAGCGCAGGTACAAAAAGACAAGACCATCTGTCCAGCTTTGAATTTTTTGAAATAAACGAACGTGTAAACGGCTCGTACAGCGCAATTGCCACAACAAATGCAAGTATATACAATATTCCTGCTACCGTGGAAACCGAAAATGTACTCAGCGGTATACGATAGCCACTCAATCCATAGTAAGAGCTTACATAAAAGTGTGATGCGACAGGAAACAGCATAACTATAAATATGATAATCGAAAGGGCATTTGGAATATTTCTTGCAATCGAACCGAAAATATCCGGAGCTTTTATAATAGAAACAAAATTTTGCAACAGGTCTTTAAAATATCTTCCGATACTAAACGGAGGTTTTAAGCTCTTTCCGCAATTTGAACATATCTGTGCGCCCGCCGTTGCCTCAGCACCGCAATGATGACAGTATTTTGTACCCTCTCCGTACTTTGTACCGCATATAGTACAGCCAACTTGTCCCTGCATAATTTCTCCGCCGCAGTTACGGCAATATCCCTTTCTTTGAGGAGCAGGCGGATAATATTGCTGATTTTGCTGCATCTGCGTATTCGGGTATTGTTGCTGCATAGGCTGCTGTGCTTGATACGGCATATTTTGCTGCATAGGCTGCTGTGCCTGATACGGCATATTCTGCTGCATAGGCGGCTGTGCCTGATACGGCATATTCTGCTGCATAGGCTGCTGTGCCTGATACGGCATATTCTGCTGCATAGGCGGCTGTGCCTGATACGGCATATTCTGCTGCATAGGCTGCTGTGCCTGATACGGCATATTCTGCTGCATAGGCTGCTGCTCCTGATACGGCATATTCTGCTGTACGGGCTGTCCGTATTGTTGAACCTGTGCGGAACTGTTTTCGGGCTGAACCGGTGTTTCAGCAGCCGTCGCTGGATTTTTTTGTAAATCCGTCAAATTTTCGCTTCCATTCTGCTCCGTGTTTGATTTATTATCATTTGCGGAACTCTGTTCGGATTCACCGGCAGAAGCACCTGCATCAGAAAATTTAAATCCACAGTTTGTGCAGAGTATGGAATCCGGCGCTTTTTTATCACCACATTCAGGACAAAAAGCCGTTCCTTCCCCTCTTTTTGTACCGCATTGCGTACATACGCTTTGGCTGTCCTCCAACAGACAACCGCAATTTTTACAATACATTAATAAATTCCTCCTGTAATTGTATTTTTACCGGTTTCTGATATTATACGACATCAGACCACAATCGTCAAGTTGACATATATCGTAAAACTACTGTTTCTTAAACTTCGCTTAGAGGTCTGGTATTTTGCTGTTTTAACTTTCATTTTTAAACGGGTCGAACCGTTCAATTTGGTTCAATTTACGATTTAGCTGACGTGTTCTCACTCCAACAAGTTTTTCAAGGCTCTGTTCTGTTTTATTAAGATGTTCTTGTGTTTCGGAAAGTGCTTTTTCAAACTTTTCAAATTCTGTTCTGACCGAACCAAGAATTTTCCATACCTCTCCGCTGCGTTTTTGTATTGCAAGCGTCTGAAATCCCATTTTGAAAGAATTGAGCATTGCCGCCATAGTTGACGGTCCGGCAACCGTTACTTTATATTCTTTTTGCAGCTCCTCGACCAGACCCCTGCTGTTTATTATTTCCGCATACAAACCCTCAAACGGCAAAAACATAATGCCGAATTGAGTTGTATAAGGCGGTGATATGTATTTGTCACAAATATCCTTAGCGCATTTTTTAACGGCTCTTACAAGCTCCTTTTTGGCGGCGTCGATAATCTCCTTATCGCCCGTGTTATATGCGTCCTGCAATTTAACGAACATATCACCGTTAAATTTTGAGTCTATGGGAAGATATATAACACTGCCGTCGCCTGCTCCCGGCAGCTTGACCGCAAATTCGACACGATATTTACTTTTTGGCACTGTTTCAACGTTCTCATCGTACTGGTCGGTGGTAAGAATTTCTCTGAGTATTGCCCCGAGCTGTATTTCACCCAAAATACCCCTTGTTTTTACATTTGAAAGGACTCTTTTCAGGTCACCTACTCCCTGAGCAACGCCCTGCATCTCGCCAAGACCTTTATATACCTGTTCCAAGCGTTCACTTACAATCTTAAAAGATTCCGTTATTCTTGATTCAAGAGTATTTTGTAGTTTTTCGTCAACAGTTCCCCTTATTTTATCAAGCTGTTTTTCGTTGTCATCTCTTATGGCTACAAGCTGTTTATTCGTAGTTTCCCGCATTTCGGATAATTGTGATTTCATATTTAATTCAAGCGTGCCGAATCTGTTTTCAAGAAGTTTTATATTTTCTGTAATGCTGTTTAAAACCTCTCTGCGTAAATTTCCCTGCAAGCGTATGCTTTCGGTATTAATTTTATCGAGCTGTTCATACATAATTCCACGAATTTCGGATAATTGTGATTTCATATTTGTTTCAAAAGTACCGAATCTGTTTTCAAGCACTTTCATATTGTGCGTAATGCTGTTTGAAACCTCACTTCGCAAATTGCTCTGCGAATTGCAACTGTCCGTGTTTATAGCGTCCAATTTGCTTTTTATAATTTCAAAATCTATTGACGGAGATTTTGTTCCGCTTTTATTATATAAATTTTTTATCTGCATTAACAATACAGCAAGCATTACTATGATTACAACACATAAAATAATCAATACAATATCCATTTTACCACCAATTTAATACATTCTTAAACAAGGTCATTCGGCAATACGGCATACAGCCTTAAATCATTTTCCCAGTTCCACGGCTCTTTTGGTACAGGCTTTCATAGCGTCAATTATCGCATCGGGTACGTTTCTGTCATTCAGAACTTTTAAAGCCTCAATAGTTGTTCCTCCCTTTGACGAAACCTTTTGGATAAGCGTTTCGGGAGAATCACCGCTTGAACGGAGCATTTCCGCACTTCCCTCAAATGTTTTGCAAACAAGGCTCAATGCTGTTTTAGCGTCGATTCCTTCCGAAACGGCATAGTCAACCATAGCTTTGGCGAAAAGGTACACATAGGCAGGACTGCTTCCGTTAACCGCAATTACGGGGTTCATTTTGGATTCGGGCAAAATTACCGTTTCTCCCGACAATGCAAACATTTTATATACTTCATCAAAATCTTCATCAGAAATATTGTCCGAACGGCACATTGCTGTTGCACCCTTTCCCAACAGCAAAGGAGTATTTGGCATAACCCTAACCATAGGGCATTTTGTTCCAAGACCGTTTTGGACATATTCAATTGAAATACCTGCAGCAATCGTTACGAAAACCTTACTTTCATTAGATTCGGATTTTATTTCCGAGAGAACCTCGTCATAATTTTGAGGTTTCACCGCAAGCACAATTATATCGCTTTTTTGTACAAGTTCTTTTCCCGACGTCAGGACATCAATTCCCTTTTCTTTCATAACGTCAAGCTTTTGTTTATCGAGATCAAACACCGATATTTTTTCGGCAGGTTTCGCCTTATTTTTCAAAACACCGTTTATAATTGCGGAAGCCATATTACCCGCACCTATAAATCCTATTCTTTTTTCGCTCATATTAAGCACCTCTTAAAATTTATATAGTATATATTATTTTACAATTTATTGACAAAATTATCAATATGTTTGGAACATAAAATTCCGAGGAACCTATCATACAAGTTCCTCGGAGAAAAAGCGGCGCAGTGCCTGCGCTCTCAATTCGCGGCGCCGAGCCGGCGCAGGCGATTCGCGGTGCGGTGCCCGCACTGTCGATTCGCGTTGTCGCTCGCTCCGCTCGCTCTTACTGCAAACAAAAAATGCCATCACGCGGCGTTAGTTTATGTACCCATAATTAAAAGTTTCGCTCAAGCCTTTTCAAAGGCTTGCGGATTCCAAAGGCGGA
>CANQBK010000024.1 GCA_947589485.1 uncultured Clostridia bacterium
TCTGCGGACTGCGACAAGGGACTCTGTCCCTTGACCCTGCCGCCTTTTGAAAAAGGCGGGCGAAAACGCGCCGAGCCTGCGCTCTCAATTCGCGCTATCGCTCGCTCCGCTCACTCGTACTGCAAGCAACAAGTACATTCGCGCGGCGTTAGTTTATGTACCCATAATCAAAAGTTTCGCTCAAGCCTTTTCAAAGGCTTGCGGATTCCAAAGGCAGAGCCTTTGGTGGGTTTTTAAGGGCAACGCCCTTAACTATTATTGTTTACGGGGAACCCCTTGCGTGGGTTCCCCGTAATTATTATTATGAAGAAGATTTACTGCTCGATTTTTCCGAACTGCTTGATTCCGCTTTGCTGTCCGATTTTTCCGAACTGCTTGATTCCGCAGTGCTGTTAGATGCTGCTGTACTGCTCTGTGCAGAACTTTCCGAAGAAAATACTTCTATTGTTTTAAGATAGTCGTCGTCAAATTGAACTTTATACTTTTCTTTTAACTTTTGATAGTCCGTTTCGTAACTATCCGTGCGCATCTGTGTGTCTACGGCAACTTTCCACGCAGGATCACTGTCACCTACAAAGTACATTATATGATAACCATAGCTGGTTTTTACAATACCGGTATCTCCGGGCTTTCTTGATTTGTCAAATGTCCAGTCGTTAAACTCGGTAACCATTTGACCCTCGGTAACATTCTCATACAGGCCGCCATTACTTGTTGAACCCGTGTCCGTGCTGTATTTCTTTGCAAGCTCTCCGAACGATTCCTCGGTCGCTTTGCCGTCTTTCCATTCTTTGTAAACTTCTTCGGCTTTGGCTTTTGCCTTGTCGTCCGAACCATAGGTATCAGCTGTAAAAAGAATATGCCTTACGTTTTTGTTCACCGCTTCGTCACGATATGCAGGTTTTACCATCATTATAACAACATAAGCGTCCGTACTCTCAATAATTTTCGTTTCGTTTTCTTTTCGGTTATTTTCAAATATCCATTTGCCTGCCTCGGAGGTGACCTCATAACCGTACTTTTGGCTTAAAGCCGCTTCAACCTGAGCTTTTACAGCTTGGTTAAATTGCTCATCGCTCATAGAGCTTTCGGAATTATCCGATGAACTTTGCTGAGTGTCTGTTTCAACCAAATCGGGGTTTGCTTTAAGATATTTTGTAATATAATCTTCAAATTCTTTCCTGTTTTTGCACTTTGCCAAATCCTCCGCATAAGCCTTTGCCTTTTGTTTTTCCTCCTCGTTTACCGAAACGACGGAGGTTTCGGAAGAACCCGACGCTTGTGAAGATGTCGATTCAAATTTAAAACTGAAACTCAAAAAATCCGCATATTGATACTTGGTTTTGTTCTCCTCATAAAATTTTTCGTAATCATTGTCATTGTATTTGTATCCGTCATAAATTTTATTATAATACTTCTGGGCAAGCGCAGTCAGCTTTAAACATTCGTTTATGTCGTCCTTTGTTACTCCCTTGCCGTAATACTCCGATATATATTGTTCGGCCGTTTTGCCGTTTGAAGCCGCTGTCGATTCCAAAGACGACATAGCCGTTTCAACCGATTTTAAGTCATTGTCGTCAAGCACAACGCCCTCTGCCTTTGCACCCTCAGCCATTACCAGCGTTTGCTCAATATACTGTTTGGTCATCTCCAAAAAGTAGTCATACCACGTCTGACTGCTTTCTTGATTATAATATTGCTCTTTTAAATCCTTGCTTGCGTCAAATCCGTAATAGCTCATATATTGACCGTAATAATTTACATAGTTCTGATAATTATAGTTAAACAAATACATCATAATCGGCAGTGAGATATTGTAATTATCCGACTTTACGGCAATATCGTCACCGAACTTCGACTTAACGTCGCCTGACTGTGTATTTTCGGAGTCTGCGGACACCTTGGAGTTCTCTTTTTTGGTTTCTCCCTCGTTTTGAAGATTACATCCGGACATAGTTACGGACATCGCCGCAGCGGCGGCAACTACACATACACATATCCGTTTAAAAAGTGAATTGTTATTTAACATTTAAATTCTCCTTCCGAATTATGTATTCCTGTTCATACTAAAAGTATACAAAACAGCTCATCTGCCCTAATATATACACTTCCCGTATTACTGTAAAAGTACCGAAAATAATGATACCAAAAAAAAATAAAATTAACAACCCGTTTAAAGTAAAAAATTTATATTTGTTACCATTCGCGTTAATTTTACTTGACTTTTTCGGTACTTAATATAAAATATTATATAATATAACACATATTTATTGAAATAACCTTTAAAACACGGAGAAAAAAATGAAAAATAAAATTATTACAATCAAACGTTATATTTGCGGAAAAGAGGAATTTGACTTTTCGGAACTTTTTGTCAATACAGAATACGGAACCGAAATTCTTCCCATAAACGTATTCCTTATTGAACACAAAAAACTGGGAAATATTTTAATAAACACGGGCTGCTCAAACCTGCTGAAAAAAAACGCCGTTCAATACTCCGCACTTAAAGCAAAACATAAAATTTCGTTCGAGCCCGAGGACAGCATTATTTCGCAAATGTCAAAAGAAGAAATGGACCCGTTGTGTATAAAAAAGGTTCTCCTTACACACTGCGATCCGGAATGTTGCGGCGCTTTACCGCTGCTGCCAAAATACGAAATTGTTTCGAGCGCACAGGTTTTGTGTGTTCTAAACTTCGGTTTCTCTTCCGAGGGCGTAATGAAAAGTACAATCCCAAACAATAATACTCCCAAATCCGCAACAGGTATTTTTAACGGCGATACCGTGCTGCGAAACTATTTTAAATGGGTATATGACGCTTTTGGTGACGGCTCCGTTTTGGGCGTGGATTTAAGCGGACACGCGAAAGCGATGATGGGTTTCTTTTTGCCGGAAAAAAATATTTTTTTTGCGGCAGATTCAGCTATTGACGAACGTATTCTCAACGAAGATATTATTCCCGGAGAGAAACTTCTTCAGCTTCAATACGACGCCGACGACTACATATCAAATATTGCAACATTAAGACGTTTCCACCGAGAAAACCCCGACATAAAAATAATCTTTTCACATTCCGTATGTGACGAAACTGTTTTCACCTGACAATAAAATATTCTATTTTTCTTTAAATCTACTGTAATATTTAAGCGGCGACAGTCAACCGACTGCCGCCGCTTTTATATATTTCAAAATTTTATATCAAAAAGATATTGATCAGCTCTCGGAACGCTCTTTAAGCTCCTCATATCTCTCAGTTGATTTTTCCTCAGCCTTCTTAAAGAGTTCCTCGGCTCTTTCGGGGAATGAACGTGTAAGCGCACTGTAACGTGCCTCACCCATAATGAAATCACGATAAGAAGTCTTTGGTGCTTTGCTGTCAAGTATAAACGGATTCTTACCCTCTGCTTTAAGAAGCGGATTGTATCTGAACATATTCCAGTATCCGCACTCAACGGCTTTCTTCATTTCAGCTTGGCAATTCTTCATACCGCCCTTAATGGAGTGCATCTCACAAGGTGCATAACCGATAATAAGCGACGGACCCGGATAAGCCTCAGCTTCCTTGATTGCTTTAAGAGTCTGATTCTGGTCTGCTCCCATTGCGATTTGAGCAACATAAATATAACCGTAAGACATTGCGATGTCTGCAAGGCTCTTCTTTGCGATAGCCTTACCTGCTGCTGCAAACTGTGCAACCTGACCTATCTGAGAAGCCTTTGAAGCCTGACCGCCCGTGTTGGAGTAAACTTCGGTATCGAATACCATTATATTTACGTCTTCGCCCTGTGCAAGAACGTGGTCAACACCGCCAAAACCGATGTCGTAAGCCCAACCGTCGCCGCCGAAAATCCATACGGATTTTTTGGAAAGAAATTCTTTGTTTTCAAGAATATCGGCTCTTGTCGGACAGTCGCAATCGAGCTTTTCAAGTTCGGCTATAAGAGCCTTTGTAGCGGCGCCGTTCTTCTCGCCGTCATCTTTTGTTGCCATAAACTCGGCAATTGCCGACTTCACGGATTCGGGAGCCTTTTCGCTCTCTGCAATTGTGTTAAGCTCGCCTATAAGTCTGTCACGGATAGCCTTTTGACCCAAATACATACCGTAGCCGTTCTCTGCGTTATCTTCAAAAAGTGAGTTAGCCCAAGCAGGACCGAATCCTTCCTTATTTACCGTATAAGGAGATGTAGCGGCGGGACCGCCCCAAATTGAAGAACAGCCTGTTGCGTTAGATATATACATTCTGTCGCCGAAAAGCTGTGTTATAAGTCTTGCGTAAGATGTTTCCGCACAACCCGCACACGAACCCGAGAACTCAAGGAGCGGCTGTTTATACTGGCTGCCTATAATATTGAGGTTGGCTGTTGTTTCGGGCTTTTCGGTAACATTCGACACACAGTAATCGAATACAGGCTGCATTTTCTCCTGTGTTTCACGAACAACCATTTTCAGCGAGTTTGTGGGACATACTCCGATACAAACTCCGCATCCCATACAATCCATCGGTGAAACCGCAAGAGTGTACTTGTAATCCGTCTTTACAATCGGCTTAGGAGCAATTTTTATATCCGACGGAGCCGCTGCAACCTCTTCATCGGTAAGTGCAAACGGTCTGATTGTAGCGTGAGGACATACGAACGAACACTTGTTGCACTTTGCACATGTGTCTTGATTCCATTCGGGAACCATAACGGCAACGCCTCTCTTTTCGTAAGCGGAAGCACCAAGCTCAAATGTACCGTCAACGTGTTCAACAAATGATGATACGGGAAGTGAATCTCCGTCCATTTTATCAACGGGCTCAAGTATACCCTTAACCATCTTAACTGTTTTCTCTTTACCCTCTGTCGGCTTTGCCGTATCGTCATCGGCTGCGTTTGCCCAATCGGCGGGAACGTCAATCTTAACAAAAGCATTAACGCCTGCGTCTATTGCCTTATGGTTCATATCAACAATGTCCTGACCTTTCTTCAGGTAAGACTTTGTTGCAGCCTCTTTCATATACTGTACAGCCTCTTCAATCGGCATAACCTTTGCAAGAGCAAAGAACGCTGCCTGAAGAATAGTATTGGTACGCTTGCCCATTCCGATTTGCTCGGCAAGGTCAATAGCGTTTACCGTATAAAGCTGAATGTTATTGTTTGCAATATATCTCTTGGTTTCGGCATTAAGCTGGCTGCTAAGCTCGTCTGCGCTCCAGCGGCAGTTTATAAGGAATACGCCGCCCGGCTTAACGTCCTGAACCATTTTGTATCCTTTAAGGATATACGACGGGTTGTGGCAGGCAACAAAGTCAGCCTTATTTATGTAATAAGGGCTTTTTATCGGTTTATCTCCGAAACGAAGATGTGAGATTGTAACGCCGCCCGTTTTCTTTGAGTCATATTGGAAGTAAGCCTGAACGTACTTCTGCGTATGGTCACCGATAATTTTTATTGAGTTCTTGTTTGCGCCAACTGTACCGTCACCGCCAAGACCCCAGAATTTACACTCTATCGTACCCTCGGCAGCGGTATTCGGAGCGGGCTTTTCTTCAAGAGAAAGGTTCGTAACGTCGTCTTTGATTCCAATCGTAAACTGAGCCTTCGGTTCGTCCTTTGCAAGCTCTTCATAAACCGCAAATACGCTTGAGGGAGGAGTATCCTTCGAGCCCAAACCGTAACGTCCGCCTATTACCTTTACACCCGTTCTGCCCTGTGCGGAAAGAGCCGCAATAACGTCAAGGAACAAAGGCTCTCCAAGAGCGCCGGGTTCCTTAGTTCTGTCAAGAACGGCAATCTTCTTAACTGTTTCCGGAATTGCCTCAACCAGCTTATCTGCTCTGAACGGACGATAAAGTCTTACCTTTACAAGACCGACTTTTTCGCCGTGTGCGTTCATATAGTCGATAACTTCCTCTGCAACGTCGCATATTGAACCCATTGCAATAATTACTCTTTCGGCATCCTCTGCGCCGTAATAGTTGAACAGCTTATAATCGGTTCCGAGCTTTTCGTTGATTTTACCCATATATTTTTCAACTATCTCCGGAACAGCGTCATAATACTTGTTGCATGCCTCTCTGTGCTGGAAGAAAATATCTCCGTTTTCGTGCGAACCGCGCATTGTCGGATGTTCGGGATTAAGGGCTCTTTTTCTAAATTCCTTAACCGCATCCATATCGCACATTTCAGCAAGGTCCTTGTAGTCCCAAACGCTTATTTTTTGAATTTCGTGAGATGTTCTGAAACCGTCAAAGAAGTTGATAAACGGAACTCTTCCCTCGATTGCCGCAAGATGTGCAACCGGAGCAAGGTCCATAACTTCCTGAGTGTTAGTTTCTGCAAGCATTGCAAAACCGGTTTGACGGCACGCATATACATCGGAGTGGTCACCGAAAATATTAAGAGCGTGTGAAGCTACGCAGCGCGCGGATACATGGAATACAGCCGGCAGAAGCTCACCTGCAATTTTGTACATATTGGGTATCATAAGAAGAAGACCCTGTGAAGCCGTAAATGTGGTCGTAAGCGCACCGGCGTTAAGAGCGCCGTGAACCGTACCGGAGGCACCTGCCTCGGACTGCATTTCTTCAACCTTTACGGTAGTACCGAAGATGTTTTTAAGTCCCTGAGATGACCATATATCAACATAGTCTGCCATAGGGCTTGACGGAGTAATGGGATAAATACCGGCAACTTCAGTAAACGCATAGGCTACATGAGCGGCGGCATTATTACCGTCCATAGTTTTCATTTTTCTTGCCATTAAAAAATCCTCCTTTTTATAATTAAAGCGAAAAAGGTCAAAACAGTGTACATACACCGTACCGACTATGATTTTAACACTTTTCGTTTTGTATGTAAAGTCGAAAATGTAAATAATTTATAATTTTTTTTTAAAATTTAAGGTTATATATGTGCTTTATGTTTTATACTGTAATTGTTTAATGTTTGAAACAAACATTTTAAAGGCACATACACAAAAAACGCTCACAGCACACCAAAAAAAGCAAAAAAGTACCGCCGCCAAGATTCAGCCCTGACGGAGGTGCTTTTTTGCTTTCCGCATTATAAACTTAAACAAAAATCAAACAGGATATGTTATGATCTGACGATGTTTCTCCAATCCAAATCGCCCCGCTCCAGTCCGTGAATAAGCACTTCGCCCGTGGCAATATTTGTTGCAACAGGAATGTTGTGCATATCGCAAAGTCTGAGAAGATTTATGTCGTTCGGCTCGTGCGGCTTGGGGTTAAGAGGATCGCGCAGGAAAATAAGCATATCTATCTCATTGAATGCGATTCTTGCGGCAATCTGCTGGTCACCGCCCTGGGAGCCTCCAAGAAATCTTTGAATTTCAAGACCGGTCGCCTCCGCAACCATTTTACCCGTTGTTCCCGTTGCACAAAGAGTATGTCTGCTCAGTATTCCGCAGTAAGCAATGCAGAATTGAACCATAAGTTCCTTTTTTGCATCATGCGCTATCAACGCAATGTTCATTATTTATTACCCCCTATATATAAAAAAATTTAATCCAATACAAGACGAACACTTTTGCCGTCAAGGCGTGCAGCGATTCTGTCAAACGCATACGCCGCTTTCATATTGCCCTCGATAGGGCTCCCCTTTTGCGAGGCCGCCGAAGCGTAATTATCTTCGGGGACAATGCCGATAAGCATTGCGCCCGCCTCGTCAATAACCGCATCAAGGTCGGGAAAAGCGCCCATTCTGCGGAATTTGCGCTCATTGAACCTGTTGATTATCAGCTTTATGTCATTAATTTGACAGTGCCTGAGTTTTTGACGGACTTTGTCGCAACCCCTAAGCGACAGGGGTTCGGTATTTGCAACCAAAATAGCCTGCGATGCCGGCGCCGCTGCGGATCGGAAGCCTATTCCTATTCCCGCCGGACTGTCAATAAGTATATGGTCGTAATATCGCACCAGAACCTTTGTAAGCTGGCGCATAACGGACGGGCTTATCTCGTCCCTTACGTTCTGCGGTGCAGGCAATATGTAAAGCTCCGGGACGGTTTTGCACGGATAAATTGCGCTTGCGGGAGGGCAGTTTCCGTTAATAATGTCGGCAATGTCAAAAACCAACTCACCGCTTACGCCGAGCATAAGGTCAATACCTCTCATACCTGCGTCGCAGTCTATCAGAAGCACCCTGTTTCCTCTGCGCGCAAGCGCGGCGCCAAGCCCTGCCGTTATTGTTGATTTGCCTGTTCCACCCTTTCCGGATGTAATAACCGTCACTTTGCCCATTTTCAAATACCTCTTTTATAAACATATCACACAAAATAAATAAAGTCAAGGCTTAAAGATAATTTTTTTCATACAAAACTAACATATAAATCCCGACCTAAATAATTGTGTTTTTAATAAATACTGCGTCACTCGTCCGACTTGGAAGACTCCTCGGAGGAATCCCCGTTTTTACGGCTTTGCTTTGTACCAACAGTCCCGTCCTTGTTTGTTTTGGGAATATCGGACAGCCCTTCTCCGTGAAAATATGCGTCCATTATTTTTTTGGCGACGTTCACCGCAACGGTAGTTCTTGCGCCGTGTTCAACCATAACGCCTATTGCTATTTCGGGTTTTTCATAAGGTGCGTAGCATATAAAATTTGCGTGGTCCGAGCCTGTATTTTCTGCCGTACCGGTCTTTCCCGCCACCTTTATGTCAAAATCGCCGAGAGCCTCATAGGAGTTTGCCGCCATATTCATCGCCTTTTGAACTTCCTTTAAATTGTCAAGGCTTACACCCATATCGTCAACAACGACCGGCTCGGTTTTATAAACGGTTTTATCGCCGGAATAGGTCGTAATTTTGTCTACCACATGGGTCTTAAGACGTTTTCCGTTGTTTGCAAGCGTTGCGGCATAGGTCGCAAGCTGGAGCGGGGTAAACTGGTTGTCGGACTGACCTATCGCCGCAGGGGAAACAAAGCTGTCATACCAATCCGAACCCATTTTTTTGCTGTATTCAGGACCCGCAAGCGTTCCCTCGCTTTCCATAATTTCAACGCCTGTTTCCACTCCCAAACCACAGCGCTTGGCATACAGCTCAATGTTTTCTATTCCCAGCAGTCTGCCCGTTTCGGCAAAAAATACATTGCACGATTTTTCAATCGCCTCGTACATATTTATTTCGTTATGGTAACCCATACACCACAGCTTTAACCCGCCGGTCGTATAAACACCGTTACATTCAATTTTTTTATCTGTCGTTATCGCGTGTTCCTGAAGAGCCGCAGAAGCCACCATAGGCTTTAAAGTGGAACCGGGAGCCAAAGCGCCGTTAAACGCTCTGTCAAACAGCGGTTGATTCTTGTCATTCGAGAGCTTGTCATAGTCGTCATAATATTTCGACAAGTCATAATATGGATAGCTTGCGGCACACAAAACAGAAAAATCCTTGACGTTCAGAACAACAACAGCGGCGCCGCGGCAGTCACCGCCCATTTTTTCGTCGCCTATATCCTTGGCATAGGCGTTGGCATCGTCGACTGCCTCTTTAAGAGCTTTTTCCGCAAGTAACTGGTACCTTGCGTCAATTGTAAGGTACAGCGAATTTCCTGGCTTTGCGGTTTGGGAATCTATAACGCTCACAGTCCCGTCAGAGCTTACATCGTATGTTTTACTTCCGGAGCTTCCTCTAAGGTAGCTTTCAAACGCCGATTCCACGCCGCTTTTTCCTATTTCATCTGTATAGCTGTATCCCTTATCCTCCAGTTCCGAATATTCTTTTTCGGAAATAAGTCCCGTAACGCCTACTATATGCGGCGCCGCCGTACCGTTTGTGTAAGTCCTTACCGGTGAGGATTCAACGGAAACCCCCTTTACGTCCTGCATATTTTCGGCAATTACCGCCATTGTACGCTCGTTTATGCCCTCGGCAAACGTATAAGGCTTTGAACTGCCGTATAACGTCCTTTGCATATTATAACGTACACTTATTATATCTCTTTGTTGTTTTTTGCCATAATCCTTACATTCATATTTTTCTGCCAGCTTATTCATACATTCGTCCGCAGTGGAGTACGAATTCATATTGAGATTGTCTTTGCTTTTCAATTCCTCGATTTCGTCCTGTTTTTTTTCGTCAAACTGATAGTTTCCGTTTTTGTCAACGACTATCGGAAGCTCGTCTATCCACTTTTCGCCGCATTTTCCCATAATATCGACCAGACGCGCAATTGCTCCGTTAAGATTTTCGTCCGGCATATACAGCTTATTTATGACTACATTGTATCCGGTCACGTTTACGGCAAGGTCCACGCCGTTCACATCGTAAATTTCACCCCTAACGGCGTTCGTCGGCACCGTATAAGAGGTGGACGTCATAGCAATTTCATCGTAGTAATCCGACTGCAAAACCTGCCACTGCACAAGACGGGAAACAAATACCGCAACGGCAATAATCAGCACCGCAATTATAAAAGCATATCTTCCTTTCAAGGATTTGGATTTCATAAATTTTACTCTCCTCAAGAATCCATACCGATTGCCCGAACAACTCACGCACGGACGATATGAAATTATTTTTATCGGCTAACAATATGCACGGTTTTATTTTGACGACAATCTCACGGCAATAAATTTATTTAACTTGTAAAATACGGGTACAAACACCAAAGTATAAATTATTCTTGAAATATAGTGTTTTACAAAAAATTCAAATGCGTGGTCATAATCGGCAAACACATAATAAAAAACGAACTGGAGCAGCAACAGCACAGGTATGCTCACAAATGCGACAATCATCACCGTAAGCATATTTGTGCGTATGCGGTTTGCCATAAGGAAGCTGACGGTATAGCAGATAAGCGAAAGCGCAATTGCATAAAATCCGACAGGTCCGCTGTAACCGCTGTCTATCAGCATACCGCACAGTGCTCCGAACAGAACCGACGGAATCTCATCTTCAAATATCGCAATGCTGAGCGCCGTCGGCACAAGCAGCACAGCCTTTCCGCCAAATACCTCCGGCAAAAGATACGGTGTATCCTGCACAATAAAAACCAATAATATTTCTATTGAAAAAGCTATATATTTTACGGCACGAAAATTATCCATGCTTTTCCTCCGAACCTACCGCTTATGAGCCTTTGTCGGACGACTGAACCGTTTCGGGCTCGCCCTTTCCGTCAAAATCGGTTATTATTACAACAGACGATACGTTTTGAATATCCTCATACGGCTCTATGACCGCAACGGGCATACCAGTATACTCGTCCATTGTCAGCTTAGCTATTTTTCCTATTTTCAGATTTTTGGGATAAATTCCCCCGTAACCGGAGGTAACAACAATATCGCCTTTTTTTGCCGAATTTTGCTCGCTAAGGTTCAACATTTCGGTTTTACCTTCGTCCACATTTCCGCCGCTGCCGGAAATTATACCGCTGTCGTCAGTTCTTTTTACAACAGCTCCTATTTGTGCATCGGGCGACAAAACAGTGGTCACTCTGCACGACCTCGGCGATACCTCGCTGACCCACCCCACAAGACCCTTTTCGGTCATAACGGGGTTATTTATATCCACACCGTCAAGGCTGCCCTTGTCAGCCGTAAACCCGTAAAAATTCTCATTTGGGTCGCGTCCTATAACCGTTGACGGAACAATGGAAAAATCCTTGTTTTCTTTTTTGATGTCATAAAATTTTCGCAGCTCTTCGTTCTGTTTTTTAATATCGTAATAATCCACCAATCTGTCGCTGAGATCACGGTTCTCACGTTCAAGCCTGCTGACCTCTTCCTGAAGCTCCTCATTGCTTTTTGGCGGCGTAAGGGCGTCGCCCGCAGCCTCCACTCCCTCGGACGCGACCTGACGGAGCGGCGTCAGCACGAAGCTGGCAAAAAAATCGTTCATATAGCCGTTGCCGGCAGTCACAAGCGCAACCGCCAAAAATATACATACAACGGTTACAAGTACCTTAAAGCCTTTTCCCGAAAAAAAGCCTTTCATCTCAGAGCCTCCAATTCATACGGACAGATAACTTTCTTAGACAAATCCCCTAAGACGCGAAACATCACGCACGGCGCGTTGGGTAAAATCCAAATAAGCGGCGGCTGCCAAAGGCACTGACCGCCGCTTAAAATTGTTTGCCGTCATTTACGCGGCGAAAAACATTTATCCGACACATAATTCACTTATTATCAAAACTTTTGTTTGGCTTTGGGCTTGGCTCCGGGTCTTTCCAAACGCAGTCCCGTTCCGTCAACAACACAATCCAGCGGTCTTTCGGCAACGTGTACTGGCATTCCGGTTTCCTGCGCCACAAGAAGCTCCAGACCCCTCAGCAAAGCTCCGCCGCCTGTAAGCATAATTCCGTTGTCTATAATATCGGCGGAAAGTTCGGGCGGCGACTGTTCAAGAGTTGTCTTTATCGCCTCTATTATTACGGATAAGGGATCGGCAAGTGCGTCCCTTACCTCAGACGCCGATATTACAACGTCTTTCGGCAGTCCGTCCATAAGGTTGCGTCCCTTTATCTGCATACTGCTCTCGTTTTCATAAGGATATGCCGAGCCTATTTGAATTTTTATTTCTTCGGCAGTTCTTTCGCCTATAAGAAGATTGTATGTTTTTTTTACATATTGAATAATGGACTCGTCAAATTTATCGCCTGCAACACGCACGGAGCAAGCTGTAACTATGTCGTCAAGCGAAATTATTGCCACCTCGGAGGTACCTCCGCCTATATCGACGACCATACTGCCCGACGGCTCAGAAACCGGCAGACCCGCGCCTATTGCCGCAGCCATAGGCTCCTCTATAAGCTCCACCTGCTTTGCTCCCGCCTCACGGACTGCATCTTCAACCGCCCGACGCTCCACCTCCGTACAGCCCGAAGGGATACATACTATTATTCTCGGTCTGCTGAACGGCGATGTTTTTACTACTTTCCTTATAAAACGGTTGAGCATTGTCGCCGTTATATCAAAATCCGCAATGACCCCGTCTTTGAGCGGTCTTACGGCAATTATTGAACCCGGCGTCCTGCCTATCATATCCTTTGCATCGGTTCCGACCGCAAGAACAGTGTCCGTTCTTACGTCCACAGCGACAACCGAAGGTTCACGCATGACAATACCCTTATTCCTTATGTAGACAAGCGTATTTGCCGTACCGAGATCTATCCCTATTTCCTTTGAAAACATTATTATGCCCCTTTCACTATCGAAAGTATCAACATATCAAAAATCATATCCTGAAATTCCAAACTTTAATCATATAAATTTTTCCGTCAAAATCTCAATCTATATTATATCGCTAAAAACCGTTATTCTCAACTACAATTTTGTTATATTTTCCACTTCTACTTTACGGGTAAAAAACGAGGCTTTACGGACTGTTTTTTTGTTTAATATATAAATTATTTTACGCCCGTCGAGCCAAAGCCTCCCTCGCCGCGCTCCGTGCCGTTCAGCGTATCGCTCTCTTCAAAGCACACGCCCGTCACGGGCATAACAACCATTTGAGCAATTCTGTCCTGCGGAGCCACCGTGTACGGGCGGTCGGAAACATTGCACAAGCCCACGCATATTTCTCCCCTGTAATCGCTGTCAACCACTCCGACTCCGTTTGAAAGCGTAATGCCGTGCTTTACTCCCAAGCCGCTGCGGGCAAACAAAAATGCCGCGTGTTCGTGGTCGGGGATTTCAATTGCTATACCGGTAGGTATTTTCACAAGCTGTCCGGGATTTAAAGTTACAGGCTCATTTATGCAGGCATAGAGATCCGCTCCTGCCGAACCCTCCGTTGCTCTTTTCGGAACTTCCGCATTGTCTTTCACTTTTTTTACTTTTATCTTATACATTGTGAACCAATCCTTTTTTTAATAGTTTTTAACAGTTTCAACATTTAACACAAAGTTTTCAACTATTCAACGCCTCGATAGTACAATCCCCGTGTGAATCCGCTTTTTCGACATAATTTTTGGTTGAATAACCGTAGATTTTCCCCTGTTTCAACCAAGTTTTCAACAGTAAACCTTAACACTTCAAAGTCAACTCCCTTAATATCTTTTTTCCTGTCCGATAAAATAACGGGTACGGAATTTAGTATCTCGTTACATGACCCATAACAAAGCATAGGGAATTTTACATTTTTTCTGTCGGTCAAAAACGGTGCGGTTTTGCAGGATTTGCAGCCTTTTCCGTCATTTTGTGCGGGACATAGACGTGTGAGCATAAGCGGTAGTCTGCCGTAACTTATTATTCCCAACGGAAGCACACCGCCAAGCTCCGATATTTGCTCCAGCGTCAGCTCAAAAGAAATTTCGGCGTCAAGAAATCCTTGTTCCTCCGCCCATTTTACAGATGATGTATTAGTTATATTCAGCCCGAATCCGCCGTGAATATCCATATCAAGCGTTTGTGCGATTTTGACCGCGCCAAGGTTAGACGCAAGAACCTCATTTATTCCAAGCAATTTTATCTTTTTCAGACGTTCGTATATATATTTTTCCAATCCGAACATTCCCCTCGGAATTTCAACCGCAAGCGCAAAGCCTCTGTCCATAAGGGAAATATATTCGTCATCTTTTAAATTTATCGGAACATAAACAAGCTCGCAGCAAAGAAATTCATCGGGAATGTTTCCGTTTACAAATCTTGCTCTTGTTTTTGTGTTCGTTTTCGCCGTGCGCGTACCTGTTTCGGGCAATGAAATATTTGAAAACGTAATTGCCCTCCGTTTTTTACGCTTTTCAAAAAGCAAATCGAGCGCTTCCCGTCTAAGCGAATTTAGAGAAGGCAAGGATACGAAAAGCCCGTCGTCAAGGTTCAAATCAAAATCACGCAGAAAAAACGGCGTGCCTCCCGTTTTGTTCATACCGGCAAAGCATTTTTCACGGTCAAGCGCAGTTTTTTCGGCTCTTTCGGGAACTGCGCCAAGAACAACCGCAGAATTTCCGATGTCGTCACTTACCGTAATGCTTGACGGTTGGCTGCGGCAGATGTTCAGCTTTATGTCAACCGGTATTTTGGATTTTTCATTCTTGTACATAGTATGGATAGAATTAAACACCTTTGACGTTGCACACGCCGTATCGTCCCGTGAGCGTATGCCGAACATATCCGCTCCGCGCCTGCCGGTAAAATATCCGTCTGTAAAACCCGAACGAGAAAACACAGCGCGCAGCTTTTCGGCAAGTTCCTTGTCAACACTGCCCTTGTCAAGACTTTGACGGCACGCCGCCACGGAAACCGCCACATATTCCGGACGTTTCATTCTGCCCTCGATTTTAGCCGAGGCAATCCCCATTTCCTGTAAATCACGCAGATAGGGTACAAGCGAATTATCCTTTAAGCTAAGGTCGTGACCCGTACCTCCGCTTACCCCAAAGGGGAGGCGGCAGGGCTGAGCGCATAATCCCCTGTTTCCGCTGCGTGAACCAAGTACGGAACTGAAATAGCATTGTCCCGAAACGCTCATACACAACGCCCCGTGTACAAAAACTTCAAGCTCTATCGGACTGTCTTTTGCAATCTCCTCAAGCTCCTTACGGCTAAGCTCCCGTGACAGCACGACCCGCTTAAATCCCATTTCGGCAAGCAGACGCACCCCGTCCCGAGTATGGACCGACATTTGAGTAGATGCGTGCAGGCGCATATCGGGTGCGCTGCGGCGTATAATGGACGCCAGTCCCAAATCCTGCACTATCAGCGCATCAACGGGTATCTCGCACGCGTATTCTATTATATCCAGCGCATCTTTCATTTCCGCATCACGCAAAAGCGTATTACAGGCAAGGTATACACGCACGCCGCACGCATGGCAATATTCTACCGCTTTTTTCAGCTCTTCCCTGTCGAAATTTTGTGCGCTTCCTCTTGCGCTCAGCTTCTTTGCGCCGAGATATACGGCGTCCGCACCTACCCTTACAGCAGGATAAACGGATTCCGTTCCCCCTGCGGGCGCTAAGATTTCAAGCCTTTTCATATTTATTTCACCTTTAAAGCAATAAAATATAACCGCAGTTTTACAAGCCGAATTATTGAACGTCAAACGGAGTTGTTTTCCGTCTTTTCCGAAAAGAAACCGTTTTCGTCCTCTGCGGCTTCCTCCTCCGATACCGATACAGTTTTATAGGCAGTCTTTAATGCGGAGGAAACAGGTGAACCGCCCCTGCTCCTTTCGCCGAGCCTTTTGCGGTAAGTATCCGCATCTTTTTTCAGCTTTTCGTTTTCCGCTCTAAGCTCGGCTATTATTTCCTTATCCTTTGCCGTATCCGCAAAATATTTTTCAAGCTGAGTGCTAAGTCTGCCGCACTCCTTTTTGCTCTGCCTGATTTCGTCGCAATAATTCAATGCGGTAAGTATAAGCGCCGCCGTAGAGGAAACATTTTTGTTCATATCCTGTATTTCCTTTATGTTTTCGTTTATTTCCTCGGCAATCGTCAGCGTATAGCTTTCGCTTTCTTCGCTTACAACAGTAAATTCGCTGCCCGCTATTTTCACTTTGACCTTATTTTTTACGGGATTTTCACCGCTCATAAATATTCACGCTCCATCCTGAACATTGTATTTTTACAATTATTATAATACATTTGAGCGAAATATAAAAGATTAATCGAAATAATTATGCGATTAATTTTCAAATATAAAAATATCAAATTAATTTGACGGTGTTCTTGACAATTTTGGTTGAAAACAAATAAAGTATGTGATACAATAATAGAAAATCGTTAGATTTATTATACGATTTTATCCAAAGGAAAATTCGGAGGAGAAGTAATATGCCAAAATCAAAACTGACACCAAGTGAAGCTCGTGAACTTATAATAGCAAAGCTCTCACATAATTTCGGTGTTTCACCTATCGACGCTACAAACGAACACTATTACAAGGCTGTTGCCCTCGTGCTTAACGATATTATGCGGAGGCAATACAAAACATTTACCGAATCTGCCGAAAAACAGCAGTCAAAAACGGTCTATTACCTTTGTATGGAGTTCCTTATGGGTCGTTCCCTGAAAAATAATCTGTACAATCTCGGACTGGAAGAAACAATGTCTAAGGCTTTGCAGAGTCTTGACATCAAACTCGAAACCATATATGAACAGGAACCCGATGCAGGTCTGGGCAACGGCGGCTTGGGACGTCTTGCCGCTTGTTTCCTCGACGGACTTGCAACCCAAAACTATTCCGCAATGGGTTATTCTCTGCGCTATGAATTTGGAATTTTCAGACAAAAGCTCGTTGACGGCTGGCAGACAGAGCTGCCCGACTTTTGGCTTCCGGGCGGCGCCGTATGGCTCCAGCCGCACCCCGAAAAGTCGATACCCGTTTACTTTGACGGACACATAAACGAAACGTGGAAAGACGGACATCATACAATAGAAATAGAAAATCCGACAAAAGTTATTGCGACTCCGTTCGATATGCTTGTTCCGGGCGACGGCGGAAAGGGTATAAGCAGACTTCGCTTGTGGGCGGCAACCTCTGATAACTTTGATATGAAGCTGTTCAATTCGGGCGACTATATACGCGCAATGGAACAAAAGGCTCTTGCGGAAAGCATAACAAGAGTTCTGTATCCCGAGGACAACCATTCCGAGGGCAAAAGCCTGCGTTTGAGCCAGCAGTATTTCCTTGTTTCGGCAACGATTCAGGACATAATACAGCGTCACCTTAGAACCTACAATTCGCTCGATAATCTTCCCGACGTTGTTGCGATCCATCTTAACGACACACACCCGGTTCTTGCAATTCCCGAACTTATGAGAATACTCCTTGACGAATGTGGATACGGTTGGGACAAGTCTTGGGACATCGTAACAAAGACCGTTGCTTATACAAACCACACTGTTATGAGCGAGGCTCTTGAATGTTGGCAGGTAGAGCTTTTTGCAAGAAGGCTTCCCCGTATATATCAAATCGTGGAAGAGATAAACAGACGTTTCTGCGAAAAAATGCACAGCGAGGGCGTTGACGATTGGCAGATTGGCAGAATGGCTATTATAAACGACGGTATAGTAAAAATGGCTAATCTTGCCGTTATTGCGAGCCATTCCGTAAACGGCGTTTCAATGCTTCACAGTGAAATTCTAAAGGATTCGGTATTCAGTGATTTTTATAAAGTTTCACCGGAAAAATTCAAAAACGTTACAAACGGTATTGCTCACAGACGCTGGCTGAACCAGTCGAATCCGGGTCTTGCGTCATTTATAACGGAGCTTATCGGCAACAAGTTCATATACGACGCAAATGCCTTAGAGGGTCTTATGGCATACAAAAACGATTCCGCCGTTCTTGAAAAGCTCGCCAAAATCAAAAAACAGAATAAGGAACGTATGGCAAAATATATTAAGGAACACAACGGAATTACGGTCGATACAGACTCCATATTTGACGTACAAGTTAAGCGTTTGCACGAATATAAACGTCAGTTAATGAATGCTCTGCATATTTACAGCACATATATATGGCTCCGTGACAACCCGAACGCAGAATTTAAACCAAAAACATATATTTTCGGCGCAAAGGCGGCTCCCGGCTACTACTTCGCAAAGCAAATAATCCAGTTCATTGTTGCATTAAGCAACAAGATAAACAATGACCCAAAGGTAAACCAGAAACTGAAAGTAATTTATCTTGAGGATTATAGAGTATCGGTTGCAGAAAAGCTCATTCCGTCAGCCGAAATAAGCGAGCAAATATCCCTTGCAGGTACGGAGGCTTCGGGTACCAGCAATATGAAGTTTATGATAAACGGTGCAATAACACTTGGTACGCTTGACGGTGCAAATGTTGAAATACACGAAGTTGTCGGCGATGACAATGCCTTGATTTTCGGTATGACAACGCCCGAAGTAAACCAGCTTAAAAAGCAAGGCTACAATCCTTCCGTTCCGTACAACAACAATCACGACATAAAGCGGTCCGTTGACGGTATTCTTTCCGAGTTTGGTTCACAATTTAACGATATTTATGTTTCTCTTTCAACCTCGGACCCGTATATGGTACTTGCCGACTTTGCCGATTATGCTTTAACCCAGCAAAAGGCATCGAGAATGTATCTTGACACGGCAAACTGGAATAAAATGTCACTTGTCAACATTGCAAAAGCCGGTCGTTTTGCAGCCGACAGAGCAATCCGTGACTATGCCGATACAATTTGGAACAGCAGTCCTGTAATACTTCCATAACGGAAAATAAAACGGAAATACAGAAAATATAATAAAGAAAATAAAACTGACGCGCGGCATTTCCAAAATGCCATGCGTCAGTTTGTTTGTTAATAGTGTTAATAATTTTTATTTTCAATGTTATGTCAGTTGTTTCTTTCACAACCACAACCATAACGGTGCTTAGAGTCAAGCGGCATATTTGAAGGGAAAAATTCATTTGTCGGAAAGTCTATGCTGCTGAACAGTTCACACGGGTCCTCCGAGCTTGTTACACATTCCTTGTGCGGTATACAAAAATCGTAAGCCGGAATAAGCATTTGAACATTACGTTCAAGCTGAACTATTGTAAACAAGCCTATGGAAACAAAAACTTCTTTTTCTGCTTCGCTTCCGACAAATTCACCGCCGTAACGTCTTACTATACATTCCGGTATTCTGAATGGAGGCATAGGCGGTCTGTGTTGTTGTTCGTCTATTCTTGCGGAAAGCGGAATAGGCTCCGCAACCTGAACGGTTGCCTTTGGGCAGTTGCGGACAGGGGTATTATCGGGCATATCCGACCTGCAATCAGAAGAGAATATTTTCACATTTCCGTCACTGCCGAACAGAACAGCTCTTTTTGAAAATACTGATAGTCCCTTAACCTGCATAGGCATTGCGTTCGGCGCCATATAAACGTCAAGACTGACATCAAAGTAAAATGTCATATCAACAGCATAGAATCCCTTATTAAACGGCACCGGCTGCAGCCCAACAGAAACATCGCACACTTCAACGTCATTAAGACGCACGCTGATTGCCTTATCAATCATACACTGTCCGGGTTTTGTAAGCAAGACAGGCAAATCCTCCAAACAATCCTTGTCGGAACAAGAATCATATATACGAGATGCGTTTATACAAACTGCTTCCTTAATTCTATCGCTTGGGTAGCAGTCATCGCATCCGTTACAGATATTATTTTCTGCCATTATGTTTTCCCCCTTATGGTTTCCTATACAATTATAATATGAAGTCAATAAAAAAAGGTGAAAACATTATTTCCAAGCCGGCGCAGTTAAGGGCTCCGGCGCAGTGCCTGCGCCCCCAATTCGCGAAGTCGTTCGCTCCGCTCACTCTTAACTCGAACAATAAATACCTTGACGCGGCGTAAGCTAAACGGTAACAACACTTACGCCGCGCGAATGTACCTATGGTTCTCAGTAAGAGCGAACGGAGTGAGCGACAACGCGAATCGCCCGCGCCGGCTCGGCGCGTTTTCGCCCGCCTTTGGAATCCGCAAGCCTTTGAAAAGGCTTGACCGAAACTTTTGATTATGAATACATAAACTTGCGCCGCGCGAACGCAGTTTTGGTTCTCAGTACGAGCGAACGGAGTGAGCGACAACGCGAATCGACAGTGCGGGCACCGCACCGCGAATCGACAGTGCAGGCTCGGCACCGCGAATTTAGGGGCACAGGCACCGCACCGATTATTTCAATACAATTACACTGTATGCGGGCATAGTTACTTCTTGTCCGCTAACCGATACAGACTTAACATTGTCATCAGCGGCGGCACTTTCCTCGGAAGATTCAGCCTTTGACGAACCTCCAATGTTAAGTATATCATCAATATTAGTTGTCGGAGCCTGCTCTGTAAGTCCGTCACCCGAATCTGCAAGTGCGTAACCTCTTATCTCTTTTACCTCAAATTTATCCGACGGAACATTAACCTTTTCCGATTTTTCCGAAAGATTATATATAACCATTACCTCGGAATCATTGTATTTCGATATATATCCCGATACCGCATTGCTTCCAAAATCAACCGCAGTTAAAGTACCTCGCGCAATTTCAGGATTTTGACTTTTCAGCCTTATTACTCTTTTATAAAAATTAAGAAGTGAATTTTCGTCCTTTTGCGCCTCGTCTACCGCCTGCTTCGGAACCTCTTTGTTGCTTGAACCGGGTATTGATTCAACATAACCTTCCTTGTCCGACGCCGACCAGTACATACCTGTACGCTTGTCGGGGTCTGATGACGAACCTGTCATCGCAATTTCCTCTCCATAATATATAAATGAATTTCCCGGCGACAAAATGTATAATGCAGCTCCGAGTTTTCTTGCTGTATCCGTGGTAAGGAATCCCGCACTTCTTCCTGTATCGTGGTTGGATATAAACGGCGCATTTATAGCATTCGGGTTATTTGCCCTTATCGTGTCCTGCCACTTCTGCATCGAGTTCACATATACTTTTGCATTTTGACCTATTACCGCCGATTTGACATTTCCTGTACCGCCTTGGTCAGCAAAATCAAAATAACTGTCAATACCCGACTTGTAATACTCGGCAATCAGTCCCGCACTGTCGTAACACTCTCCGACCATATATACGTCCTCTTTTACCGATTTTGCATAGTCGTAAAGCCATTTTATATCCTTGACAGAATCCTCGGTTCCCGTTGCTTCATAATATTTTACGGCGTCAAGTCTGAAACCGTCAACTCCCAAATCTATCCAGTACTTTACAATTTTTTCTATCTCTTTTCTTACATTTTCGTTTTGCAGGTTGAGGTCGGGCATATCACTGTCAAATTCACATTCATAAAACCAGTCGTCAAAGCCTACCGCTCCCCAACCGGTTGCACTCTTGTTTTTCTCAAAATGGTAATATTGGGCATAACCGTCAGTTTTGCCCTCTCTCAACTCTTTAACGGCATTTTTGTACCATTCGTGTGTGCGCGAGGTATGATTTATGACAAAATCAATTATGACATTTATATTTCGCTTGTGTGCCTCTTCCGTCAACTTTTTAAAATCGTCAATTGAGCCGTATACCTTATCAACACTTTGATAGTCTGTTATGTTATACTTGTGATATGACGGCGACTGCATTATCGGCATAAGCCATATACCCTCAATACCCAAATCGTCTGTTGTTTTTGTATCGCCGTCGTTAAGGTAATCCAGCTTTTTGGTTATTCCGTTCAAATCGCCTATTCCGTCGCCGTTGCTGTCATAAAAAGCATACGGAAAAATTTCATAATAGGTTCTGTATTTATCTTTTGATGCCTCGTAATCCGCTTTAAATCCTCCGTCCTCCGGAACCGAAAGTGTATTTTCCGACGCTGACGAACCGTTTGCGGTACTTTCTCCCGACGGTTCCCCGTTTTGGGTCGATACACTGCCCGAACAACCCGTAAACATTGCGGAAGCTGTCATAGCACAGATAAGCCCCAACGAAAGAATCTTTTTTACTGACATATATACTCTCCTTTAACATTTTAATATAAAGCTAAAGCAGGGATGCAAAATAGCGTCCCTGCTTTGTGTTTTGTAAAATCAGCCCTTTACGGCACCGCCTGTTACACCTTCAACATAGAACCTCTGCATTACAACAAACAAAATTGTAATCGGAATTGCGATAACGACCGCACCCGCACAGAATACCGTAAAGTATTCGCTCATTGTCTGGTTTCCAAGCATACTGTAAAGACCGAGAGCAACCGTATAGTTATCCGAATTATCTTTCATAAAGTAGCTTACAAAGATGTAGTCTGTCCACGGACCTATAAATGTTGTAAGCGCGGTATAAACTATAATAGGCTTTGAAAGAGGAAGAATTATCTGCCAGAAAATCTGGCTTCTTGTAGCGCCGTCAATCTTTGCCGCCTCGTCAAGAGAACGAGGTATCGTGTCAAAAAAGCCTTTCGCGACTTGATAACCCAAACCGGCTCCGGCAGAGTAAACTATAACCAAAGCAACAAGAGATTGCTTTAAGCCGAAAAGCTCCATTATGCTGTATGTAGCCGCCATAGACATAAATCCGGGGAACATACCGAGAATAAGACCAAGATTAAGGAACGTTTTTCTTGATTTAAAACGCAAACGGCTGAATGCGTAACTTACCATAAGTATAAACAAGGTTGAGATTATACATGAGAAAACAGCAACCACAAGTGTGTTCAAAAGCCATCTTCCGTATGGGAAACGGTCATCGTTAAACAGCCTTATGTAATTGTTAAAAGTCCATTCGTGCGGGAAGAAGTATGACGTTGAAATACCCTCTTCACCTCTGAGCGACTGGATAATAAGCCATATAATCGGGAAAATCCATATAACAACCATAACGGCAAGTATAACATATACAACAATGTTAATGGCTCTCCTTCTCGCAGCATAGCCCGTCTGCATATTTGAAGATTGTTGTGTATTTGTCATGAGAATTCCTCCTCATTCTTAGATGCTTTAGACATATTAAATGTAATAAGCGAACCGACAGCGCAGATAACAAACACAATAATACCGATTACGGCAGCAAGGTTGAAGTCCGAACTGTTTATGGTCAGCTTGTACAGCCACGTGACAAGCAAGTCCGTCTGTCCCGCTTGATAATAGTTCGACGGGCTTGGTCCGCCGCCTGTAAGGAAGTAGATAACGTTGAAGTTATTGATGTTTCCTACAAATGTCGTAATAAGGTACGGCGTGGTTACAAATAATATGTACGGGAAAGTAATTTTCGTGAACTGCTGGAAAGCATTTGCACCGTCAATACGTGCGCTTTCGTACAAATCTTCCGGAATGTTCATAAGAAGACCCGAAGATATAAGCATTGTGTAAGGAATACCAACCCACATATTTACTATGATAATGGTAATCCTTGCCCATGTGGCATCCGACAGGAACGGATACTGCGTACCCAACATTGCATTTAAGCCGGTATTGTCGCCAAGAAGCAATCTCATAAGGAGGAGCGTTACAAACTGTGGAACGGCTGCGGTAATGACAAACATTGTTCTCCAGAAGCCCTTGAACTTTATGCCCTTTTTATTTATAAGGAGCGCAAGTACAATTCCCAAAATATAGTTTGTAAACGTTGCAAAAATAGCCCAAACAATTGTCCAAACAAGAATCTTTCCAAAGGTTTCGGATTTCATCGGGTTTGCGTAGAATACATCCGCAAAGTTGTTAAATCCGACCCACCAATAAAGACTTCCCGGAGGCTGATGCTCTTTGTCGTAGTTGGTGAACGCCATAAATATCGTAAAGATAATCGGCAGAACCGTAAACAACATAAGCAGAACTACCGGAAGAGTAAGAAGTGTTACATGGAAACGTTCGTCAAGGAACATTTTCATTTCATAAAAGAAATTCAACGGGGTTTTACCCTCGGAAATTGTCTGCTGCGACGCATACGCACTCTTTGTGTTCGCAACATAAATGGCGATAAACGCTATTGTTATAATTATCGTCATAACCGCAAACAAAAGAACCTGGTTTGAGTTATCAAGGGTATCAAGGTTTGATATAGACTCAACACCCAAAAGATTTTTGGTATACATTGCACGTTCTCTACCGATTACACCGTCAACCATATTTCCGGCTTCATCTATCTGTACGCCTACACTGTACATTTTTGACAGGTAGCTTATACCGAACGTAGCCATAAAGTAAATATACGCAATCTCGGAAGCAAGGAAAATCAAGCCTTTTCCTATCTGCTTATGCATCATACTTCCTGCGCCCATAATTATGTAGGAGAGCTTGGTGCCTGCGTCACCTTTTGAAAAACGTCTGCCGTAGTTCTTGAATCCGTTTCCTATGGCAACAAAAAACGTTTTTATAAAGTAAACTACAATTTTAAAGAAATTGCCGATTGCTCTCGGAATACCTGTAAAAAAGGACTTTATTCTATAGGCTATCCTCTGACCTTTGGTCATCTGGACATAGTCAAGAAAATCCATTCACATACAACTCCTTTTGAATTATTCCGTTATTTTTGGTGTATGTTACCGATAAATATGAGTAGCTTGTACATCAAGTGACACAAGCTACCCATATATCAAGTTTACCGCTGAAAATCAATAAAAATAATCAATATATTTTTATTGGGGTAACATTATCCCGCAAACTGAGTAACAAGATCCTTCAGCTTCTTTTCAAGGTCGGCATCAGAAATCTTGCCCTTAGCGGTTACTATTTCATTACCGAAACCTGCAATATTGGAAGCCCAGTATTTACCGCCTACACTGCTGCCCTGCGGATGTGCATAGGGTTTCTGTGCCTCAATAGCCTTCAAAGCGGGATCGTTTTTAATGTCATCACTTGCAAGAGCTTCGCTGTTTGTCGGTATAAGACCTCTTGTCTTGTAACGTTCAACCTGAGAATCCTTTGTTGAAAGGAAGTAAGCAAGTGCCTGAGCGGTCGTCGGATACTTCGAGAATGAGTTTACGCCTATGATCTTATATCCGCCGAATGAATGAAGCTGCTTCTGTTCACCGTCCATAAGGATCGTCGGAAGTTTAGCCGCACCTACATTTTCATCTCCGATTGCCTTCTTGATAGCCGGAGCCATCCATGTTCCGATAACGGCTGCCGCATACGAACCATCGGAAAAGCCCTGCTGAACCGTTGCGTTATCGCCCGAAGAACCGGCGCTGCCAACAAAGCCGTTTCCTGCATTCTCGGCAAGATGACACATAGCCTTTGCTGCGCTCAAACCTTCTTTTGTATCATAGGTTGCTGTCTGCTTGCCGTCCTTGTATTCAACGGTGCAGCCTGCTGTAAAGAATACGCCTGTGCTGTACCAGCCGTTGCCAAGGTTAAAGTATACGTTCTTGTTTGCTGCTTTTGCCGTTTTGATCATTTCGTCAAACGATGCAACAGCTTTTTCATCTTTATATACTCTCTTGTCATAATACAAGAAATAACCGTTGTCTGATGTTTTCGGGAAAGCATAAGGTGTGCCGTCATAAGAGCATACGGCAACGGAGTCCTCGGAATTGTTTGCCTTAACGTTCTCGTTAAAGAGGTCGGCAACCTTTGCAATAGCCTTAGCTTCAACCAAAGAAGAAAGCTGGTCGTCTGCAAAGTTAAACACGTCTGCGCCGTCTTTCGGAGATTCGATTATCTTACCGCCCGCGTTGTCCTCGCCTATGGCACCCGTTACACGGATTGTAATTTTGTATCTGCTATCGGCATATTTTTCTTTAAATTTTTCAACCAGAGACTTTTCAAAAGTAAGGTCGTCACCCGAACACCAAAGTGTCATTGAAATTTTGTTGCCTGTTGCTTCAGCCTCCTGAGCGATTGCGTCTTTTATCTGTTTTTGAACATCTTCGCTGTCAACATCAACAGTTGCAGCTCCGCCTGCTGCTGAAGAGCCACCGCCCGATGCGTTTGAATCCGCACTTGCATCAGCACTTGCATCGGTACTCGGAGCCGTCGACTGTGTACTGCCTCCGCTGTTGCTTGAACCGCATCCTGCCAGAGCCGTAGCTGCCATCATTGCAGCAAGAACAAGAGCAACCGCCTTTTTTGAATTACTTGCCATAATTAAAAATCCCTCTTTCGTTAAAATTTTTGATTTTGTTTTTTGCACCGCTGTGACAAAAGGCATCCGAACGCCGACTGCAAATTTTTGTAAACACACAAAAATCAAGCATTCCTCTGCCGCTGTACTTATAATATCATACGAACCGTATAATTTCAACGGCATTTTGTTATTTTTATTCATATTAATAAAAAAATGTTAATTCATTTGTATAAAATAACGTGTTAAAATTGAAAATTTTCCATTTACTACAAAAATATAGAAAATATTTTGTACAATATTACATAAGACCCTTTGTACATTTTGACTATAATTTTTTCTTTCAAAATTACAAAAAGGCTTTTAAAATGCGAAAACATCATTCGTCAATTATAAAAAAACGACAAGCGGAAAATGTTTTTTCATATTTTTTATGTCAAAATACACAAAGTATATTTTCGTCGTTTTTCGTGTTGATTGTATAATATTTCACAGTGTGTTTTGTGCAATCATATTAAAAATAAATTTATAAAAACGGCGAATAAATCGGCTTTTATACGATTTAAAATATTTATTGCGTTATTTATTTTTTAACCAAAATTTTACAATTTGTATATTTTTAAAATATAAGTCTGCACATCGCCGTAAAAATCATAATCAAACCCGAAACCAAGCTAAATCCTTTTTCGTCAAACATTTTTATTTTACGCAATTTTTTTGCCGCCTTTTCGCCGCAGCACAAAAATATCATTTGGAATATTCCGCATATAATCGGTATAGCAAGTACGGCACCTCCGCCCACGCCCGCGCCTATACCCGCCGCAAAGGAATCGGCAGACAAAGCGAGCCCTATAAACACAGCTTCCGTCAAATCTATGCTTGAAGAATTGTCCAAATCGTATTCTGCGGGGTCACTTATTATTCCTTTGGGAATAGCAAAGTGTTTTCTTTTTTTATTTTTTGTTTTATGACTTTTAAATGCACCCGACATAACATAAATTCCCACTGCCGCAAGAAGCAGTGCGCCGAGTATTTTTCCAACGAACGACGGCAGTATATCGCCCAAAAGGATACCGCACAAAACTGCTCCGCCCGTAACCAGCATTGACACAGTCATTATTACCAGTTTTGCCGAAACAGGCGTTTTTATTCCCGAAAATCCGCACGAAACACCTATGCTCAGCGCATCTATGCTTAACGCCGCCGAAAGCGGCAAAATTTCGGACCACCCCAAACCGCCTCACCCCAAAAAGAATTATTCTTTTTCATATTATGCCGAATTGGGTAAAGCGGTACGGTGCCCGCGCAGTGCCTACGCTCTCAATTCGCGGCGCGGTGCCCGCACTGTCGATTCGCGGCGCCGAGCCGGCGCGGGCAATTCGCGGCGCCGAGCCGGCTCGGGCAATTCGCGTTGTCGCTCGCTCCGCTCGCTCGTATTGCAAACGATAAGTACATTCGCGCGGCATTAGTTTTTTTAGCCATAGTTAAAAGTTTCGGCGCAGTGCCTGCGCTCTCAATTCGCGTTGTCGCTCGCTCCGCTCGCTCGTATTGCAAACGATAAGTACATTCGCGCGCAATAAGTTTATGTACCCATAATTAAAAGTTTCGGCGCAGTGCCTGCGCTCTCAATTCGCGTTATCGCTCACTCCGTTCGCTCGTACTGAGAACGATAAGTACATTCGCGCGCAATAAGTTTATGTACCCATAATTAAAAGTTTCGCTCAAGCCTTTTCAAAGGCTTGCGGATTCCAAAGGCAGAGCCTTTGGTGGGTTTTTAAGGGCAAAGCCCTTAACTATCATTAACAAAGGAAAAAACTTATTGTTTACGGGGAACCCCTTGCGTGGGTTCCCCACCGAAAAA
>CANQBK010000025.1 GCA_947589485.1 uncultured Clostridia bacterium
GAAGGCTCTGTCGGGTTAGTCGAAAACTCTGTCGGATTGGTCGAAGGCTCTGTCGGGTTAGTCGAAAACTCTGTCGGGTCGATCGAAGACTCTGTCGGGTCGGTCGAAGATTCTGTCGGGTCGGTCGAAGGCTCTGTCGGGTCGGTCGAAGACTCTGTCGGGTCGGTCGAAGATTCTGTCGGATCGGTCGAAGACTCTGTCGGGTCGGTCGAAGGCTCTGTCGCTAAAACGTCGAGAGAAGTTTTAGCATAATAAACCCTCCATACGCCGTCGCAGTAGCCCAAATAAGGAATTTCTACATTTTCCGAGGTAAAGTCGCCTTGAAGCTCGTAGCCGTCAGGTATATTCAGCTCCTCATCAGAAATAATGCCCGGCATGACAAAATGCGAGTTCTGTTCATCCACAATCTCATGCTTTTCGCTGTCCAAATATGAAACAGTAAAGCTGTAATCCTCGGCGTTTACGGGAACAACGCTGCCGTCGTCCGCAAACTCTATCATTTCGACGTTGAATATTATATCCTGCTCAGGAACAAGCTCGCCGTCTATTCTTTCCGCGTTTACCTTTACAAACTCGTCCTCCTTAGAAGCGGCGATAAATCCGTAATCCATAACGAGCTTATTTACGTCAATGACGTTTTCTCCCTCGTGTAATCCGTAATCCATAACGAGCTTATTTACGTCAATGACGTTTTCTCCCTCGTATAATCCGTAATATAAACTATTTATCATCATTCCGTGATAATTCAGTTGAACAGGAGCCATAATTCCGTCGAGAGTTGTTGCTTCAACGGTGGAAATTTCAGAGGCTAAATTGAAAAAGGTTTTGTTCCCCGATTTATTTATTTCGCATTTATGCCTTACCTCAAACGTGTATGAGGTATTCGCCTCAAGGTCTGTGAAAACAGGGTAATCCTGCCATTGCTCGCCCGCGATTCTGTATTCGCAGCCGTCTATTTCCGTGAGCTGTATCGTATCTACTCCGACAGACTCGGCTTTGACCGACGGCGCGTCGACGCGCGGCGCTATTATAACCTCCTTAATGCCTGAGGCAAAGCCGTAATTTAAATTGGCGGGGTGGCGGACGCGGTATGTCTTTCCCGGCTCAATATGAAACTCATCGAAGGGCTGCTCGAGCGCAAAATCGTCGTCGCTGCTGCTGTACACCATATTACCGTCGTATTGTAAAATAAGCTCTTCTTCGTCGTGAAAATCTAACGCCGGAATCTGCTGGCGCTGCGGAACCGGTATGCTGTCTACCAGTTCGCCGCTCGCTTTATCATAAATAAAGAATTTTTGATGCACTGAGTCTTCACCGGCTAATTCGATATAATCGGAAATAACCGAGCCGCTTTCTACCTGCTTTCCGTTTTCGTCGAGCACCTCATATACGTTTTGGTCATAATTTATTTTTTCCGCTTCTATATCAAGGCCAATTAAGGAATATGCAACATCAATATCTACAAGGCTAACGATGTATTCCGTGGTCTTCTTTCCGTTGCCGGAAACCTCAATTTTTATATCCCTTCTTGTTTCGCCGTCGCCGAGCGAAAATTCATGCGACCACTCGTCGGAGGCTATTTTTTCTCCGTCTATAATTATATCATCGGCGCTGCACGCAAGCAACGAAAGCGGAGAATCATCCTTATTAATTGTGACAAACGCCTTATTGTCCTCTCCTATTTCAACGTTTTCTATCACTCCGTTGCGCTTGAGCGTGAGATAATTAAGCTGACCCGTCGCTTGTGTATATGTATGGCTCACCTTGTTTCCGCTCTTGCCGTCTTTAACGCCCCACGCCGTAACGGTACACGGCTTGTCTATTGTGATGCCGCCGCTGTATGTCTTTGCCTCACCGTCGTCGATTTGATACATTATCGTATCCGCGCCCTCCAAGGTGAGCTTTGAGCCGAGGGCGACCGGTCCCTCTAAGAGCGAAAAGCGAATGTTTGAAACCGCCTCCCCGTCCGACGGGATTGGATTCGTAAACGCCTTTATGCAGACGTTGCTGACAAGAACATGCAAATACTCGCTACCGTCAATTAGATAATACGAGTAATCGACCGCGTCCGTCCAGCTTTCGCCGTCGCCGCTGACGAAGCTCCTGCCGCGGGCGCCCGAATATTCAAGCTTGTCCACTCTTGGGGAGGTATATGATGTATTCAGGGCTATCGGGAAATCGTATTTTGGATTTGTAAGCTTTATAACAACGGCAAAGACCTCGCCATTTTCAAGCTCTACCGCGCTGTCAAGCTCCTCGGTATGATAGCCCGCATAAGGCTCCGTACCCTTTTCGCCCGAATAAACAAGCTCGCCGGACGACGGGTCGTTATCCTTTGGATTTGTATATACGCTTATCTGATACTCGGCGTCGGCGTCCGTTGTGTAGAACGAAACAGCCTCAAGCTGCTCGTTATCCTTAGCCGTAAAGAGATTTGCGGCGTAGCTGCTCGCCATATTGCTGTGAGTTTCATCTCCTGTCACGGACATTTGCCAGCCGCCTGTATCAAGCTGATAGTTTTCGGCATAGTTGTCCGCCGGCTCGAGTCTTAAGCAGCCGGATTCGTAAATAGTCTTATCCTCGTATGAGAGCCAAAAATAGCCTCCGAGCTTATCGTAATCAGTTCCCCAGCTATTTTGAACGAGCCACGCACCGTCGTTTTCCGGACGGTATTCCTCTTTAAAATTCTCTTTTGGGTAATTATCGTCCCAGCCCACTATGAGAACCTGATGATTGGGCGGCACTTCGGTAATAGGACTCGGGCAATATTGCGCGCAAGTGTCCTCGTTGAAATATTTCTCGTCGCTGCAATAAGACATCGACAAGCCGCCGTATTCCATCAGGGTCTTTTTCGCAACCTCAATATCAACTATGCCTCCGTTTGAATCTACCGGAAGAAAGAACGCGTCCTGAAGATGATAATCCGCTTCGTAACGCATATTCTCAAACGCCGATAAATCCTCTCCGTTTTCCGTTATCGTATTATACGGCAAAGACTCCGAGCTTACGGGGCCCTTCCAAGCCGAAAGAGAGCCCACCGCGTTAGTGTTGTTCCCTCCAAAATTAAATACGGATTCATTCGGCAGTGTATCATATCTATATTGATACATCTCAGCGTCAGCGTCGCCTGCAAACGAAAACCAGTTGAGATGAACCGGAGAAAACGTAGTCGTAGGGAACTGCTCCAAAATGCTCGAATTCGCAGATGCAAGCGCCTCAAATGCCCAGCAGGTTCCGTATATGCCCTGATCTCTTACTCTGGTCACCCTGCCGTAATCTCTGAGGTCATAGCTTTCCGGCAGAGGCTCCGGAGCCGCAAGACTGCTGTCTGCGTAGCTGTCCGTAAGATAGTCGAGATTGAGCGGAGAAGGCTCGGCTCCGCTGCGGCTATTCGGATTCTCAAAATATTCTATGAAGTCTTCGTTTATCGGCGCTATCAAGCTCGAATTATCTCCGTCCGAAATTACGCCTTCCGTACTCTCAGTCTTTTCCACGAGCTGCTCCGGCTCCGACTCCGACTCCGACTCGGATACGGCGACCGCCGACAGAGGATACGCAAGAGTGAGTGCTGCGGCGAGCAAGCTCACGGTGACCCTCATAAACCTATGTTTCATATTATTTCTCCTTTCTGCTACGCTTTAGTTTTTCACAGCGATAAAATTTCAGTTTCATTATAGCACTTAAAATAATCCCGTTCAATAGTTTTTTTAGCGGAGCACCAGGGTTTTTGTGTAATTTTATTTCAAACGGCAGGGTTTTTGAACGAGTTGAATTTTTATGAACAGATTTTTAAGAAACCAGATAAGTTTCAATAATATTTCTATTATAGAATAATAAGAGAAGAACATACACCATGTTTTAATTCTTATTAGGAATATTAGTCGATAGCTATTGTATTTTTTATCATAATAATATTATAAATATATAGTCTGTTCATAATTTGTTTACTCATTCAAAAACCCTGTTTCAAACGGAATTTTTAGTTGCTTTTCTATTCCGTTTGTTGTATAATTTTTTTGTAAATAGTTGTGTTTGTGCATACTTCTATTTTACACCAACAGTCGGATTTTTCATAGTCCGGCTGTTATTTTTTGCATATTTTTTTGGGCTGCCGCTTTTCTTACTGCGACAGCCCAAATATTTTTGTTAATCTAAAATTTATTTACCAAGTCGTTCCAAATTAAGATTTACGCAAATTAATAAAACAACAGTAAAAAATTAAGTTTGATGTACGTTTTTCTTTGACTTTTTATGCTTCTTAATCAAAACAATCGTAATTACAACAGCCGCAATAAACAAAACAACTCCTATGCTTACGTAAAGCCAAAAATTACCTACCGTAAAGTACCTTATTCTGTCAATGTTCCATTCATTTCCTGCTTCGTCTACAAGACAAATATCAATATTATGTATACCCTCCGACAATGTAAATGTAAGGGTTTTTTGAGATTCGTTGTAGCTGCCGTTACTCAGTTTTATTTCCTCACGCTTACCGTCTCTCGAACACTCATAAATTTTGGTTTTGTCCATATCGAGCTTTTCACTGACATTGGAAAGTGTAACTTCGACTTCATCGGTAAACATCATATTGCTCCAACTATGGAAATAGTCCGGCAGTACCGCTGACGGTTTTTCATTATCAATATGAATAGTTGCCAAATCATAAGGTATATCCTTATAATATACAGATAAATACATTCTTGCGTCCAAGCTGTCATCCTTAAATGTTTCGGAAAAATAATATCCCGGCAAATGAATTGTTTTTATTACGGAAGTTTTTGATATTTTTTCATCCGCAATAGTTGCATATTCCTTTGTGGAATATTGATTTTTTTCATCTCTTACCTGAACGTCGTAATCATTCTTATTTTCATTTTTTGTAATAATGCCTATATCCAAATCGGAAAAGTCCGACGCTTTTTTACTCAGAGCTTTTTGGTTTTCATCCATCAGAGAATAATAACCTGTTTGTTCCTCTTGATCACTGTTAGCAATATACGCAAGAATATCAGTACTTACCATTTTAAAGTATGTATCATTTATTTCTTTAGAGGCATTTCCTGCCTTGTCATAAGCAACAAATGAAAAAATATAAACACCGTCATCTTTAAAATATTTGTTAAGATCAAAATTCTTCTCGTATATTGTTTTGCTCAATTCATTGGAAACAGCATCTTTTTCAATATTTATTATTTGATTGTCATTTATATATTTTGGTTTATATACTGCTGCCTTTATTACCAATCTGTCAAAGTTGTTGTCATCAAACATAACAGAAGGTGCAGGATCATCTTTTCGTTTCTCATCGTAAACATCAAGGAAAGGTGTTTCTACAAATCCCTCCTTATCTGAAGATATATCGTTTCGTTTTTCCAGGCGAGGTACTGTTTTATCAATTTCAAATATAGGGCTTTTAATAACAGCCGAATAGTTTCCGGCACGATCTGTTGGCTTAACTGTAACACGGTAAATTGAGTCATCTTTAAGCTCTATATCCAAAGTATGACGATCCGCATTTGAAGCATCCTGTTTCCATTTTTCCGAGTAAGCTCCGATTTCGTACCAGTCGTCCCCATCATTTGTGTGACCACTGCCCGGCATTTTCTTTTCAATGGAAACTTCCATATCATAAGCATAAAAATTGTGTTCAATAACAGCTATTTTAATGGTTTTGTTAGTATTGAAGTAGTATTCGTCCTTGCCTTCTACAACAAAATCATCAAAATTTGTCGATACCTTAGGATCGGTATTATCTACATTAAAGGAATCTGTAAAAACAGAAATGGGAACTGTATTTTTGTTGTCAAATATTTGAATTTTGTTACCGCCCCTATCTTCTCCCTGATAGGTAAATTTATAATCTCCTTCGGGAAAAGTAATCGTACCTGTGTGTTCAGTAGAACCGGAAGAACGATAGGATACCCTTAAATTATTACCTTTATATGAATCTGTAATTTCCGATATTAAAAGAGCAGGATCAAAATTTCTTTCCGTAATACTGAAATTAAAGGTAACGGAACCTTTGTAGTATTTACCGTTTACCGGCTCGGGATAGTCAATATGAACGACAGGAGCTGTGGTATCTATTGTAAAGCTCTCGCTTTGTACCGTATTACATGTATTCATAGATCTATCGGTTGCACGGTAATTCATAACGATTCGGTTATCGTCATCGCTGAATGTAAATATCTGCGAAACCTCGGTAATAAGGTTTTTATCCATTTTTGTTATTTGCCATCCATTATCTATTGTATCTCCTACATTATGACCGGTAATGTTTTGAACTTGTGTTATAACATCGTTATAACTATCCTTTTCCGAGCTTTTTGAATAAATAACTGACCTTAATCCCGATTTATCATCTGTAACCGTTACTTTGAACCGGACCGAATCAGTATAGAGTTTATTGCCGTCCATATCGGTTTTTGTCTTATTGTCCGGCAATGGTTCAACGGTAACTGTCGGCGCTGTTTCATCCACAACAAATGCTTGAGGTGTTTCTTCAAGAGATTTATTTACCGATCTGTCAAATACCTGTGCATATATCTGTCCCTTAAATCCTTCCGGAATAATGTAAGACGCCTTTTTCCCCTGTACGGTCACCGGATATGAGTGTTCGGAAACAAGTTCTCCGTTATCATAAGATACAAGACGGAAAATAACCTTGTCACATCCTGATGATGGAATTTTATCGTCCACTGTAACGACTGCATTAAACGATTTTTTGAAATAATATCCATACTCGAGTTCTTCAATAAAATCTGTAACCTCCGAAATATTATCCTCGGAAGAAGGTTCAAAATTAAATTTTTCAATAGTAGGACTGACGGTATCAATTGTAAATTTAGGACTGTTTTTTGAATCCGATACGTTATTAGATCTGTCCGTCGCTCCAAATGTCATATAGATATTCTTATCGTCCTTGTCAAATACAAATATACGGGATACTTGGGTTACAAGATTGTTATCCATCATATCTATTTTCCAACCGGTATTTTCAAATGAATAATCTATGGCATAATCATCGGAAACATTGTCAATTTTTTGAGATACTGTCCTTTGTGCCTCTTCATTTCCTTTAATATTATCGGAATGGTTAGTATATGATATTTCCCTCAGTCCGGATTCTTTATCCGTGATCGTTACCTTAAATTTAACTGTACCGTTATACAAATTATTTCCTAAATCGTCTGTTAAGGATGTGTCCGGAAATTCAACAATACTTATCTCCGGTGCATTGTCTTCTATAACATACGCATTAGTTGTAATTTCATCCGACATATTGACATCATAACTTTGAGCCGCATAATCATAAACGGTAATAAAAATCTGACCTTTAAAGCCTTTTTCTACAGTGCAGGTCGCTTTTCCGTTCACAACTTTTTCGGTTTTTACTATATCGGTTACATTAATATTTTTAGGTTCATTATATTTAGATTGTTCAATTTGTTTACCGTCTTTATAAGGCACAAACCTAAATTTCATCATTTTCAATCCGGAAGATGGTCTGTTATCTTTACAGCTCGCCGTAATTTTTGTTTCTTCTTTAAAATAATAACCGTATTCCAATTTTTCAATAAATTCATCCGGTTCTACCTTAGAAATATTATCGGCTGTTTTTCTTGAAAATGAAACGCCTGTAACAGATGGCTTTACCGTATCAATGGTGAAACTTTGACTTTTTGAAGTTTCCGACATATTTTCTGACCTATCGACTGCATTAAATGAGAATCTAATATTTTTGTCATCTTTGTCAAATACAAATGTACGGGAAACTTTAGTGACAAGATTATGATCCATCGACAAAATTACCCAATCCGAATTATTTTTTGCATTACCGACAGTTCCATTGACGGCATACTTTGGATTTGACATATCTATTAATGTATTTACTTCCTTAGTTCCAACCGTTTTTTCTGAAGTTTTTGTATAATTAATCACTTTTATTCCCGAATCAGGATCTTCAACGGTTACCGTAAAATATACTTTTTTGGGATCGTTATAAAGAATATTTCCTTCATCATCAACCGCGTTGTTTTTATCATTAGTATTCGGCAATTTATCAATGGTTATTTTGGGAGAGGTATTGTCGACAACTACTCCATACGTTCCTATTTCTTCCGAAACATTTTTCAACGTGTTGTCGTATGCTTTTACAAGTATCTGTCCTTTTGTAAAATCTTCAGGAATATTAACATTTTCAATTCCTCCCGTTTCAACAACATTTTTTTCAAAATTCTTTGTTAAACCAAACTTACTTATTTCGGTATGATCTTTATCATATACTACAAATTTAAAGTAAGTTTTATTTAATCCCGATGAAGGAACAGGATCGGAAATTTTGGTTGAAACTGTGAAAGGATATTTGAAGAAATATCTATATTCAAAATCATGATTTTTTACAAAATCAACATTAACCAGCCCATCGAAAGAAGTAAATGTCATATTATTAATTGTCGGACTTTTGCGATCAATGGTAAATTTGTTTGTCTGTTTATTGTCGGAGTTATTTGAATTATCTTCCGCGGTAAATGAAGCATAAATGCCGGTATCATCAATAAAATCATCAAACTCATCTTTTAATTCCCCATAAGTAAATGTTTTTTCTACCGATGTCACAACATTTAGGTCAGTAGAAAGAATCTTCCAGCCGTTGCCGACTTCTTCGCCGGCTTTTTTACTTCCCGAATCGTCTATTTCGGTTACTTCTTCATTGTTGTAGTATGAATTATCGGAGGCACTTTTATATGTTATTTTTTTAAGTCCGGATTTTTCGTCAGTTACGGTTACCGTAAACGAAACAATGTCTTCATAAATACTGTTATCGTTAAAATCCTTAACGTTTGCTATAGGTTCATTATTGGCTTTGATGATGATTATTGGGTTGTTATTGTCGCTTACAAAAGCTCGCGGTGTTTTTGTATCAGACACATTTCCGCTATTATCAGTTATACTTGCCGTTATCATTCCTTTAAAGCCTGCCTCAATCGTGAAAGTAGGAAACTCCACTTCTTGGTTACTGTTATATGTACATTGTTTTGTTTCGGATTCAATCGTTTTATTCTCATAGTTTACACGGGTTAACGTTACCTCATTAAGACCTGAAGAGGCATTTTCATCCTTGGCACAAACAGTTAATTCAAAATCTTTCTTGAAATAGTATCCGTAGTATGTTTTAACGATATTTGATTCTTGATCAATACTTAGAGTATTCATTTTATCGGTTTCTTTTTTACCATTTTCAGATTGTTCCTTAAATTCAAATTTAGTAATTTCAGGTGCAGTAATATCTCTATAAAAAGATTTTTCTACATTTTTAGAATTTCCGGCATTATCGGTTACGTTAACAGACAAAGTATACATTCCGTCAACATTTCCAACTTTTTCTGATAAGTCATCTACCGAAAATTTATAATTATTATTTATTTTAACCGGAGATTCTTTATTGTAGTCACTACACTGAAAACCGTTACCAAAAGAATCTTCTTTAGTAAATTCAACTGTTTTTTGACCATTTTCTGCCTTTAACTCAGCAGATATGTTTTTTACACCGGAATCCCGGTCCTCTACAGACAATGTAATATTATGATTTTCGATAGGATTATTTTTATCAAATTTACCACCTTTTACCCAAATATTACCTTCGCTTGAATGATAATCTCCGTCAAATTCGAGATTTGCGACAGGATCGTTTGTTTCTATCATTATAGAATTAGTGTTAAATCCATCTTTACCGTCCATATTTGAAACATTAGAAAGCTGTTCGGTTGATTTTCCAAATTTGTCCTTAACGCAAATATTAAATGTTTTATTGATTACTTCATTTTTACTTTTTTCAATAGTATAAGTATAGCAATTATCACAATCCGGACTTTTTTCCATTGGATAAGCAGTGTCGTCAGACTCTTCTTTAGAATCAGCAGTTTTGTTGATATCATTAAATTTAATTTCCACACTATCTATACCAATATCATTTTTGCCATCCACCGCATGTACACATAAGGTCAAATTATCATTATGGAATATACCGAAAGACAAAACATTAACAAATTTTTCCGTACTAGATTGATCCTTTACTTTAATCTCTTCAATTTGTGGATTTTTTTTATCAATATGGAATTCATAATCAACAGATACTGTTCTTTGATTCCAATATGATGTATCTTCAATTTCCACATTTACCTTAATCAAATTATTATCAATATAGTCATTACTTTTTTGGATTTGTTCATACTCCTCTTTCGTTATGCCAAACTCCAATCCACTATCTTCGTTTTTATATAGGTCTTTAAGATTAGTATCATTTGTATTATAATCAGCTTCTAAATTGTTACCGGTTTTACTTACATATAAGTCATTGATTTTAAAACGTATTGAAGAAATTTCAGTTAGATTTATTTGATTACTTAATCCTTTAAATTTGAACTTCATTAAATACTGGGTTTCTTCTGTATTTTCGGCATTGTAATTTAAAATATTTAATTCATTTATCCAACATTTTCCATCATCTGTCTTTGAATTTGGATGATCTATACTTAATTCTAACTTATCTTTATTTATATCATTAATAACATTTACCGAAAAATCCTTTTCAGTGATATTTAATGCATTATCAATGGCAATTACCACAAAATCATTTTTTCCAAAATTTAACTGATTATCAACTGTATTTACATCACAATGCAGTTTCGTATAGCAATTCTCTGCAAGTTCGGATTTATCAATTCCCTTATTATTATTATCATAAATATTATAATATTTATGCGTTTCAGAAATATTCACAGTGGTAGTTATATTATCACAGGAAATTGTATATCCATTGTTATCAGACATAGCCACTATACTGTATTTATTCTTTTCTTTATCTTTAATATTGAAAAGATAGTATATTTTTCCGCTTTCTTCCTTGTCCTCAATAATATACGACGTATTTTCCACTTCAGTCTTTTGACCGTCCTGTGAAACATCTGTTTCTGTTTTTGTTACAATGGTTACATATCTAATAACTTTCTCATTATCGGAAATCGAAAAACCATCGTTGGTTTTTCCAACTAATTCATATTCTTTATTTTCATCATCTATAAATTGATAGGTATTCGAACCGACGTCATTAATGCTGTAAGTTGTATCATTTTTATTATAAATCTTTAATGAAGATATACCATTGTCATCATTAACTGATATTGAAAATGAGTCCTTTGGGTCATCGGATTTATTTTTGTGAATATCATAAATTTTTAAATTATTTGTTTCCTCATTTGGCTGCACATTTTCTAAAGAGACTTTTATACTTGGGGGGTCTTTGTCAAATATCCATTTATCTGCATTTGTGTTAGGCATATTTTTCCACTGTGCAGATTCGTTGTCAGGAATGGTTTGTAAGGCTTCTCTTAAAGATGTGATTACACTTTGTCCGTAACCATTTTCAACTTTTACACAAAGTTCTTCGATAATTTTATTTTTCTCATTATCACTATCATATTTAAGTTCAAATTTAAACGTATTTTCCGTATTTCCTTCATTACTAATTGGACCGGCAATAATGTATTTGTCTTTGTCTTTATCTTCAGATTGATCGATAAGAGTTACAGTAACATTTTTATCCTTAACATCAAAATCTGCAGGAACAGCTTTAACATTAAGGATCAACTTTTTATTGGTATAAATACCAAATGAAAGAACATTAAGCAATTCATCCAGTTTTGTGTTTCCTTTATCCTCTTGCAACTCTATTGACTTAATAACAGGTTTAGCTAAATTAGGTTCATCAGTTGGTTCAATTGTAATTTCATTTTCGTTGCCAACAACATCGGTTACTTTAAATGTAACTTTTACTTTATCTACTTCATCATTTTTTTTAATTTGGCTGTAAGAGGCAATATAATATACATCTTCATCTTCATTTCCATCTTGACCTTCATTTTTAAAAACATAATCCCCTGATATTTTTTCATCGTTACTGATATTATATATTTCCTTATAATCGGTATCTTCACCTAATTTATATTCCACTTTACTTATGCCGGTGTCATCATTAAATGTACCGGAAACTCCAACCATCTGAATTTCGTCATTAAATTTGAGTTTCAGTTCTTTATAAATAGGAGCTTTCTTATCAATAATAAGTCCGCCGATATTTTCGCCATTTTTAAATTCTATCGGTTGGTATGTTTTTCCTTCGTCTAAAGAACAAGAAATTTTTTTATAACATTCTCCTTCTTTAACTTCAAATGATATATTGACTTTATATATGTCTTTGTTGGTTGCATTACTACCAATATATGGACCTTGAACTACTTCTTCTCCTTCAGCATTATTAATTTTAGTATAAAATATCAAGCTGTCATCGGCAGGGACACCCGGCGAAGCACGTAAAACAACATTTACATTTTTATTGATTATAAATCCAAGTTCCTTATCATAGTAAAGTTTTGTATCTTCAGTATCTTCAGTATTTTCACTGATTTCAAATCCGGCTTCCTGCAATTCAGGCTTTACAGATGTAGTTACGTTTGGCTTGCAATTTTCATCTATTTTAAAAATGTAATTCTTATTATCCTCCGATGCTTGTTCAATACTATAAGAATTCTCTTTTAAAGAATATAAATACTCCCCATTTTCATTTTTTATAATATATATATCTGATGGCAAATCACTTACATTATCTTTATCTTTATTGACAATTTGATTATCAGCATCATTAACGCTAACAGAAATTGGAAATTGTTCATTTGAATAGTAAACTTTATTTTTATCAATTGGCTCAAGTGTAATTATCTTCTTTGTGATTGTTCCTATATATAGTTCCAGATTATTGTCTTCCAGCTTATTGCCATTTAAATCTACCAGTTCATAATTGCTGATGTCATTTCCATAAAGTCCAATTTCAGACAGAATAACTGCTTTATTTTCTCCCGCATTGCAATCTTTATATTCAGCATCCGCCTTAAGCCAAACATCATCTGTTTCTGAAATCTTCAAATTAACATCATTTGCAGATGTATTTCCATCATATACTTTTTCTATATTTATATTTTTAATAAAATCTAACGGATTAATTCCTGTTTTGTTTGTTTCGGTATATACGGATGAAGGATTTGAATCATCACCATATACAGACGAAACAACAATATTTCCCTGTGATATAAGCAAGGAAAGCATACATACCACGGAAATAATTTTTAATTTTTTGTACTTCATTTCAAATACATCTCCTTTTTAATTACTACGGAAGTTTCAAGCGAAATTATTGAAACAAAAAGCATTAAAGAAAAAAAGAACATAACATCAATGTTTAATATTGCAAGTAATATCACAATAATGAAAGCTACCGCAGAAATGATATAAAACAATTTTTGATTCTTCCATTTCTTTTTCTTCATTTTTTTACACTTCAATGAAAGAAAAATCTGCATTCCCAACCCGATTAATAATCCGCTCCAAAATAAAGAGGCTACTATGTAACACAAAGGATCAAGAGTTCCGGTAGTGTCCAGAAAGGGAATAACCAACAAATTCAGAGAGGATAATAAAAAACAGATACCCGATATACGGTTTATTAAAATCATTTTTTCTTTTTTCATATTATACTCCTAATTATCATTATCATATTTTGTGTTACGTTTATGTTTTGTGTTAAAAAGTATAATTGCAACAACAATACATAAAAACACAACAAACATAAATACAAAAGTTATGAAAAGGAAGATTGAACTGTATTCCAGATCCGTTTCATAAAAAAGATCCCATCTAAATACCCATTTTGCAACCAAGTATAATATTATAACTGCTGCAAGTGATAATACACCAACTTTCAAACCCAAAAATAAAGAAGAAAGATAATAACCTTTAAATTTAATTGATGCATCCTTTATTTCTTTTTTTCTTATGGATTTAATTTTTTCTTCTTCGTCGGTAAGTATAGACATATTAACACCTTCCCTTATGTAAAACTGTTAAGTTCGCTACGAATGTCTTCACGATTACGATTAAGATAAGCCGCAAGATTATCTACCTTTTTACCCGTCATCAATTTTGCCGCTAGTTTTGATACGGAAGTTTTATATTCGGAACGGTTTTTGTATTTAATAAATACTTTGTAAGCCGGAGCTAATTTATCGACTTCTGTATCATCGGAATCATTGACCTGGGCAATCGCTGATGCCAATTCATAACCATTACATTCAAATTCGTCAGACAGATTAAGCAAATAAATGCTTTTAGCTATACCGTCAATATTATCTGTTTTGGGATTTTGCATAATTATATCTATGTATTTTCCCCAGCGAGATTGCTCCTGGACATGATTGTTTAACAGTTCTGCAATAATTTCCGCTTCATCTTGGTCAATAACATCATCATTAGGTTTACCGCTATACATAAAATTTATTATTTCATCTAAATTTTCATAACGGTTTTCAGGGAACGGGACGCTCAACATTTCATCGGCAATGTCACTCAACATTGGCTTTTGATTATCGGTATATAAGGATTTTAAATTATTCCATTTATCCCAAGATAAACTGTTTGAGGAAAATATCAGTATTAAGAACAGTACAAAAAAGCATATCGTAAGAGAACTGCAAAAGCCTGAAATACCAATCATTTGCCTTACAAGAGGATCCGACTTTCTGTCCAAAGATGGAATAGTATCCCTTGCCCGCTCAATGTCGTCCTGAAGGTCCTGAAAGTTATGATAATACTCTTCCGGCGTTTGTACAGGTGTTTGAAATCCGATTTTCCTTATATGAGTACATTTTTTTAATATTACTTCCAACGACTCATGATAAGCTATATCAATATTCTTAAAATTTCGATCGCAATAGTCTTTTGTTCTGCCTTCATGTATATTAGATTCATACATTGCCGTTATAGCTTTATTTAAGAAATTCGGACTTCCTGTATTTGGAGCTTTTTTTAGAATTTCCATACATATTTCATAAATAGATAAACATTCCCAAAATGTTGTACCAAACCCAAATATATCGCTTTCTATGGAAACTTGTCCATGTGTAAGAGCCTTTTTTTGATCTAAAAATGGAAATCCGGATTTTGATGATGTAATTTGTTTTATCTGCTTAGCATAGCACTCAGGTGCAGCATAACCAACTGTACCATAAGCATAGAAATTATCTTTACCAGAATCTTGCCACTGATTTTGACCGTAATCAGCTATGAACGTTTTGTTAATAGGATCGCTGTAATGTTGATAAGTATTACTGTCCATTAGTTCTTGAGAACGTCCAAAATCTATCAAAACAAGTTCTTTTCCATGTTTTGTAACCATAATATTTTCCGGTTTAATATCACAATGTAAAATAATAGGTTTATTTGAATCCGTTTTTCCGTTTTCCGAATTTACATTTGAAACAAATTTCATAATTTCGCATAGATTGATCATAAATTGAACGATTTGATTTTGATACTTTACTATTTCACGATATGTATATTCTGTTGAATTTCTTGTCCATTTGCGTGCAGTAACATCGTACCGAAACCATTGCTTTATACAATAATCCTGCAAAGAATCACCATCTATGTATTCCTCTACAACGCAAAAGCAATTTTGAGCGGATATTTCTCCGCCGCCGTAGGGAATTGAAAAGTCTCCCAAATCTTCAATAACATCCAATACACGAACAACCGATCTGCAGGTTTGCATAGATTCAAGAATTTTATATTCCCTTTCCATAAAATCACGAAGCCTGAATTTGGGTTTGAATTTTAAAGCACAAGAATATCTTAAATCATTGCCATACTTTATCCCTTTAAAAACAATGCTTTCAGTTCCTTCTGCAATAAAACCATTATGATTTATTCCATACTCGGTATCTATACGGTAATTAAACTCCGTCCCCTTAATAGATATACTCATGAGTAACTCTCCTTGTCGTAATCTTTGAATAGAAGATTATATATACTATCGGGGTCATTTTCATCTACCGGTTTGATGTACTGGTAATCACTTTGCTGTGTTTCTTCTTTTATAGAACCAAAAATGCCTGTTTGTTTTTCGTGCATTTATCTCATCCTTTCAATCAAAAAATACAATTTTATTAAACAGACGAGTTAACGGCAGAATTTAAAAAATTATTGTTTTGCTATGATTTTATGTTATAAAACATATAATTCAGAAAAAGTATTTTTATATTTGTAGACATATACTCGTTGTATTTACAAACACATCTGTTTAACCCGATTTACTATTATTTCCGACCGTGCGGTTATAGTTACCAAGCTCTTTGTCAATTTTTTTATACTCTGAAATAATATCCTTTAACACCTTATCGTTAATAGTTGTCAAAACACTTTCTATATCTGCAACCTTTTCCGTAATATGGTCAGAAACCCGTTTATATGCCGTCTTGCCGTTCCCTTCCCAATTTTTTAGCAAAGTTAAATTTATATTATCAAACTCCTTTTTAATTTCACTAAATTCGTGGATAGCTTCTTCGCTTTCAGATACAAAGCTCTCCAGTTTTCCAATATCAGCTCGAACAAAATTATCTCCCATAATTTACACCTCATCTTCTTTTATAAATTTAAGTTTTTTCAGTTCGTCCTTTTCTATTGAATAAACATATCCGTCACCTATTTCGCAACGTGCATATTCTTCTTTTAAACTTTTTACATCCATATTCCCAAAAACGGATTTACTGCCCCTTTCTGAAACAAATTCGGCAATATTGTCAAGTAAAAATGCTGTTTCTATCGAAGAATTAAAATATTCCCTGTCATCACTGTCGCTGATGTTTTTTACATCTGAAAAAATGAATATCCAATTATTTTCTTCTGCTCGAGCAGCCAATGACGGTAAAATTATTTCCATAAATATTTTTGCCGCAAATGAATGTACATACAAAAATTTACTCTGCAAAACAAAAACAGTATTCTTCCTAACTTCCAATCCTGCTTCTGAATCTATTACGACACCGGTTCCGAATATTTCCTTAAGGATCGAACTACCCATTCTCTTTACATCGGACAGATCCATATAGTATTCGTGGATATGTTTTATAAACAACTGAATAGGCGACAGCTTTACGCTACTTTCAACTCCTGTTTTATTTTTCATTACAACATCACTGTAACCATTAATATATGTATTACGAATACCGATAGGTATTTTGTCAGCAATACCTTTCTTCAGCTGTTCCCTACCATCATCAAAAAAAATAAAATTATAACGTTCATCTTCAAACATATTTTTTAATAATCTTTTTAGCAGATTAGTTTTACCAAATTCTTTTTTGCCGTAAATGGCTATTACCTTTGTACTTTTAAAATCCATTTTATATGTTTTACATTCGGTATAATCCAAGCCAATAGGGATAGTGTCGGAGGAATGAACAGTATTTTCTGCATCGTTTTGGTCCACAAAATACGATAACTCTTTTTCAGTCAGAGTATTTGGAAAACGTTTATACTTCCTTACACTTCTGCTTTCAAAGTAATGTTTGAGTTTGTCAGTAAAAGTCTCGGAATAAATATCATCGCTTTTGTGCAATTGCATTTCATACGCTGTCTGAATCGGAAACGTAGATTTTATATCAGGCGGTATAACGGTAACGTTAGCATATCCATGACCTTGATTATCTCCAACAGGAATTATCTTATGATTAAATATATCCGTATAACTATCTGCCGGAAGATCCAACGCAATTTTCTGCTTAAAACTGTTCATATAAGATGTAAGACCTTTTGTTGAACCCGCAGTTACAACAAGCGTAATTCCTTTTGAAAGACCGTCACGGCATAGTTTTGCTAATTTTTCCTGATAAGCATAATAACGCGGTTCATCCAAAAAAGCATTAATATTATCAATAAACAACGTAGTATGTATAGGCTGATTTTCTCCGCCGGAAACATAATTCTTTCCTTTTAAAGCAATTATGTTTTCTTTTAACTGATCTTCCGCCAATTTAAAAACCCTTTTGACATATTCTTCATTTGCATTGTCAAAGTAAGCGGCTACCAAAGGTAAATTTTCAAAATCTGCCAATGATCCCCCGAAATCAAGAATAAAAATTTGTTCATCGGTTTCACGGTATTTTTTATGCAATATCGTAACCAAAAGTTTAATTAGGTTCGTTTTGCCGCTCATAGCTGATCCAACCAACATTATATTACTCTGAAGCAAGTCAACCATAAAAAGCGGCTGTTCTTGGATGGTGGGAATATCGTGACGTCCCAATATACAAAGCATTTTTTCTTTGATCATTTATTTATTCCTCCCATTCCGTAGGATCCTCATAACAAGATTTTAGCGGTTCTTTAAATATAGTTTTTGGTATTCTGTAAATATTTTCTTTAAGATTATCATTTTTTAATATTTCTATTTTTTTTACAATAAAATTAAGTTGAGTATCATGCTCGCTTACATTTCTTGATACACTTCTGACACGTTCATTATGTTTAGAGGATATATAATATCCACTGTTATGATTGCCGCAAGCATTAACCTTTGTAACAGAAACTACGGGTTCAATCTTTTCATCTTTGTTTGCACCGGTATAAGCGGATTGGAAATAGAGGAATTTACTTCCGGTGCCGACCAAAAGATAAGCTCTGCCGTTACCCGGCATGGTAGGTGAAGCCGCATCGGGACGACCGTCCAGCATTTCTTTGGAGGCTGTCCTAGTGGCAACTTTCAAACAAATTCTTGATTTTGAATTAATGCGAATGTCTTCCGTGATTGCACCCTCAATATTTTGAGATACAAGAATAATGTGAAATCCCAAGGTTCTACCCACACGAGCAATAGTAGTAATTTCTGAGATAAAATCTATGTCATCGCTTTCACTGCTGAAACGCTTTAATTCCGTAAATTCATCAACTACCAGCACAAGGTGTGATAAAGTAGTGGGTAAAACTCCCTTACTTTTATATTCTTCCAACTTTTGCAACTGCCGTGCATTAAGCGATTTTAGTAAATCAGCATTTTTATTACCCGACAATATTTTGCTTATTATTCTTTCAGCACGAATATATGAATCTACGTTATCAACGCCAAAATCATTGAGCAGGATTTTTCTGCGTTTTATCTCTGCATTAAGTACTTCCAAAAACCGTCTAAGCATATATACAGCAGAGATACCCTCGCTTTCTCCTGCAGTATCATCTACAACACCTACACAGTGAGGCAAAGTCCGCAAGCGGTTTGAAAAACCACCGCCTTTCATATCAACCAACATAAGATTCAAGTATGTTGGAGAATACTTCATACATAGACCTATCAAATATGTAATAATTGTTTCGGATTTACCCGAACCGGTAGTACCTGCTACAAGCATATGGGGACCGTCCGCTTTTTCGTACAAATCAAGATTAACAATTCCATGTTCATTCTTTCCGATAGGTACTGAAAGGTCATGCGTAACATCATTTTTTTGCCAGTTTGAAATCAAAATACTTAGAATATCATTTTCCTTGCTTATCATTTCGGGAGTATAACCGTACAGTTCAAATAGTGTAACCATAGAGGGTACATTTCCGTTTTCCGCAATACGTCTATAATAAATTGCGCTTAATCTTCTAAAAGATTTTTCATAGGACATTTGTATTCCAAGACCTCTGGCCTGTTTGGGATCATAAAAAATATAATCGTTTTTGAATTTTTTATAATCAATTAAATCTTCTATATTACCTGTGATGTCAATTCTTTGACCGCCGGATTTACTAAGGTTGTTAAGAGTTTCTCTGGAAAGAACATTGTATCTGTCGCTTACCTTTGCGTGTGACTCGGTATCATCTGTGACTTCAATTATATGACCGCAGTATCTAGGAAGCTGTGCAAGGTCACGACAAGCAAAAATAAAAGTCAGACCATTATTGTTCACATACGGTTGGCCTTCTATTGGCGGTTTGGGAAGGTATTTGGAAAAACCGGTTTCCTTTATATCATAATCATCAAATATAACGCAGACGATTTGTGTATATTGTTCCCTTCCATCTTTACTATCCTCATCACCTGTTTTTTCCTTAGTACGTTCACTCATAATCGCCTGGAGTTTTCCGAAAGCTACGGCTGCGCTGCTCTTATCGAACACAAACTGGGCGGCATCCTCAAAAAGTTCATTACAATGTGGCAGATTTTTATAATTTTTAATTTTATCAAAGCGTTTTGTTTCCTTGTCCTCTTTATTGAAAAAGAAAACAAATTGAAGATCTTCTGGAGTATGATAATAAGCAAGCTCAAAAACAATGTGTTCAATAAAGTTTTCGGAATAACAATATTGCTTTTCTATAATACCCAATACACCACAATTTTTAAGGTCAAGTATTAAAGGCGGAAGCTCTCCTTCCTTTTCTGCTTGTAAATAACGAAAGGTTTTTGTTGAAAGGTTATAAGCAAGATCGACCAGCATACCGTCTGTCGGTTTTTCTACGACTGTAGTATCAGATTTTTTATTTTTCTTTTTCTTTTTCTTTGGAATAATAATCTCAATTCGTCTGTCCTTATCATCCTTATGTATAATATATCCAATATCATAAAAAATCTGATCCTTCTTCTCGTTTTTTATTTCAAACATAGGCTCAACCTGTTCGGAAAGTCCAAGAGATATTTTCAGAAAATCCGAATCATTTTGTGACCTAGAAAATACCGCTCTGTCCAAAACTGCCGTATTGCTGAACAGTTCGTCAATTCTTGGATAAGTGGTTCTCAAATAATTAATATCACTTTTTTGCCAATCCTGGATACGATCCCAAATGCGTGTCAGGTATTTTTCGTAATTATCCTTCCACTCCTCAATCGACTTGATATTATCCCGCCCCTGCTTGAAATAATTATAAGATTGCGTAACCATCGTGGAAACAGATGTTGTCATCATCATAGCCAACATAGAAAATCCCGTGGTGTCATCCCTAAACATAGCGAGAAGCGCTCTTCCTGCAAACAGTGTACCCATTGAAATTATAGTTGGTATAATAATATCCAAGTATCTGCGTTTATTTTTTCCCGGCATTCCCTCGGGAGGAATAATATCAATAACCGAAGATTCCGCAACAGCAATTCTTCGGGTGCTGATATTATACTCCAAACGTACATTGTCACTTAATGCCGCCATATTATATTTTGGAAACAAAGGTTCCAATTTTATTTTTTTATCAACAGGTATGATGATCCTGCTTGTTGTAACTATTCCTATTTCAAATAACTTTTTCCCCAAATTTTCCTTTACGTCTATAAAACAACGTTCATTTTTTGCGCGATATTGTACGACAAGCTGTTTGTTCCACTTTGTAAACATATTGAACATAGCAAAATGTTCACTGTCATTTGTTTTAAGACCATAATACAGTGCCTCCAAAAGCGCCCTCAAAGATATATCCTTATTCATAAGTAATGTCATTTCATAATTATCCTGTTGGAACACAATCGAAAGCAACAATTCATTGTTTTTCATTAAGTGGAGCCTCCCTTGTTTTCATACGTTTGAGAATCAATAATACTTTCCAAAAATGAAGTGTTATCTGGTATAGAAACAGGCATAATTTGGATCGATGGCAAAGGTGCAAACGATATATTATCCGAAATTTTAACGCTTTTCGGTACTGTTGCGGATATATTTGAAGATAAAGAATTTGCAGTACAAATTTCACCCGGATTTACGTTTATCTTCAAAGCAGCAGGTGATTTGATGATCCCGGTATATTCCGAAAACTCCTTTTCCATTTGTATTTTCCGAGCTATTGGAACTGATATTGGAGAACTGCTGACATTAATTTGGGGAATTTTAACGGTTTTTAATTCCGGAATATTTTCTGTCACAATCGGTAATGTATTTTTACGCGGAACAGAAACTGTTGGAGGTGCTTGAAAATCAGGAATTGAACAAAATGTTTCCGAAATATTAAAAGCATTTGCTACAGTCTTTACTTCCGGTATTAAAGGTAATTCCATGGGTTGTACTGTTATATCGGGAATTTCGGTCGAATCAGGTAAACGGTGGTTTGTTGATGGAATTTCCGATGTAAGTATTTCTACATCGAATTTATGTATACTGTTCGACTCAGGTAACTTATATTTCGTTAATGAAATTTCCGGTGTTAATATTTCGACATCACAGTTTAGAGAAGCAGGCTCTGCTGCATCTATTTTTGGAACAAAAATATTATCTGTTTGTTTTATATCTGTTTTAATTTCAAGATATGATTCAGGTACATTTATTTTACATACAATATCGGAATAATCATTTTTTTCGATATCAATAGCAAAATTTGTATCTTTGGTTTTTGGAGGAGTGAATACAGCTTTTAAATCAAGTGATAATTGATTATCTGCTATGACCGGCTCGGCCGTTATATTTAACGGATCAAGCGGCTGAACAACAGGTATAATTCCCTGCATAGGAGTTACAACGGGTAAATTATCTAAAATATATGATGTATCTGTTTTAGAAAAATGAATATCCACCGGATCGTATGTTTTTTGAATATTTATTTCTGGAATAAGATTTTCCGGCTTTTCGGGTATTTTTACAGAATCCGAAACAACAATTTCGTCGGTTGTAATATCAATATCGTTTGCCTGATAATTGATAGGAAAAAAGGAAATGTTTTGACTGCTACTTATGACAGAATCAGAAAACGGGTTAACAGCAAGATCCGGCAATTTTATCTTCTGAGGAACCGATAAAACCGTAACTATACCGGAAAGCTCTTTTTTATTTATTTCAATCGGCACTTCATCGATCGGCTTTGCCGATTTGTTGTCAATTGTATATATTTTGTCAAACGCTTTCTCGGAAAGTTCAAACTTATAGTTTATATTTTTTTCCGGATAAATATGGGAGATATAAGGATTAACCGATTTTATATTTTCATTAAATACCGGATTAACGATTATTTTCTCCTCTGTGATTTTCGGAGTTGGAGTATCTACTTTTGCTTCCGGCATACTTATGGGTTTTTCGTAGAGTTTTCTTATTCTTTCTGACTTTTCCCCCTCAAGCCATTGTATCAATTGCTGTCTTTGTTGTTTCTTTATTTCTTCCTTTGTTTGTTCGCTGCTGTTCAGTTCTTTTCTGTTATCCATAGAATTTGCCTCCAAAAAACGGCACAGTCTTTGCACAGTGGATAAACACCAAATGCAAGACTGTGCCGAAATATGTAGTTGATCTGAGTAAAAAATACAGATCATTGGCGATTATACTTGTAAATAAACTAACCTTCTGATTTACCTTCAATAGCATCCGCTAATTTTTGATCGGTTTGAACAATGGTTTCCAAATTTCCGTTCAGAAGGTTTTTCATACCAGTAAGTAATGACGGGATCTGCTTTTCTACAAAACAAGCCAAAGTTCCCTCAACATCGGAACCTGATTGTCCTATTTTGGAAGCAATCAGTGAATCCTTTGCAGCACCTTCAAAAGTAGAAAGAGCCGCTGTAAGATTTACAATAAAGTTAGTAGCTTTTGATGTAAATTCTTCAGCGCTTGTATTAATATACTCACAAGCGCTTTGCATTTTCTGATAATCTGTAAGCATTGCCATAATTAATTATCTCCTTTTAGTTATTTATTAGCTTCTTCCGACTGACCTACATTTCTGTTATTCTCACCAAGTGACGGGTCCAAACCACCCTGATTGATAAGAGCCTTTTCAATGCTATCAAAAATACCTTCACCTTCTTTATCAAACATAGCCATAAATTGGTCAAATGTTCCTCCCGGCGAAAAAAAGGCCGCCACATTTTTGTCGAAAAACTCTTTAAATCCGTCTGCGGCTTCTCCTTGGAAACCGGAATTAAAAAGTGTCTGTATTGTATTTTCAAGTTCACTATAAAAACTATCTACCTCGCCACGAAAATCCGCACATACACTTTTCGCTTTCTGCATTTCGTCGTTCAAAACCACTCTTTCTGTTGTTCCCATTGCCATTTTGGAAATCCTCCTTAATTAGTTAATTTATTACGTAAAATACGTTCAAGCTCTTCGTAATCATCAAAAAGCCTGTCGTAATAAACGCCTTTGCTGTTCGCCTGACCGATTATAGTATTTAATGTATCAGCCATAAAATCAATTACTTTTCCCATATCTTCTATTGGATCCAACAATACGTCTTTTCCTTCTATTTTCATAGCGCTGCCTGCCGGCGTATCTAAAGCTGTCGTAAGATTTTCATACATACTTTCTAACTTTTTATGCAGATCATCATTACGTTTTTTGAGCTTCATCATACTATCGGCGGCTGTTTTAAAAGCACTTTCATCCAGATGCAGCATCATCCCCACCTCCGTTAGCTTTGGCTTTTTCCAGTTCAGCCATTATTGTTTCTTTCATTTCATTGGGCAAACAATTACAGAGTTGCTCTGCCTTTTCAAAATTTCCGAGATCAATATAGCAGCGGGTCCTGTAAGCAGCCGAAAGATAGTCGGTAGGATCCTCCAGCATTTTTTTCATCCAGAAATTTATTTTATCATTGTATTTTTTCTGCCAGTTTGCGTCATCCCTCAATTTTCCTACTCTTAATTCGTAGTAAATACCGTTGTAACGATTGCCTTCGACGGTTGAAGATTGCAATTCTCTTGCTTTACGGAACATATTTTCAAAATCCTTTTTGTGTTCGTAAATCGGAAGATACATAGAATTACGCATATCTTTTCCAAGTTGATCGGGTTCAAAATCACCTTCAAGTTTATATTCCGATTCACTCGATTCTATGGTTTCGGAAATGCTGTCAAGAGGAGTAAGATATTTTTGCATAGTTTCGGCTATTTCCTCCGGATCATCCGAATCTATATCTTCAATAGCTTCCTCTATTTTTTCGGATATATTTTCAAATTCACCGTTTTCCCACATTTCTTCTAACTTTTCTTCCTCTTCTTCCGGATCAAGCATATTTTCGGGAACAATGTTCTCAGATATATCATCATTAATTAAAACACTAAAACCACTGTTAAATGATAATACAGGATCGACTGATGAATCCAAACAAATAAGTGCTTTATCATAGTCCTCCATTGAATTGTAAACTTCCGCTGCGCGAAGATACATTTCAAATACCTGTTGTGCATTCGGTTTTCCTTTTTTCAGGGCATCATCAATTTTTGCAAGAACATCATAATAGCGTTCCGGCATTTTATCTTCCGTTATTTTGTCTGCATCATGCATCAAAGCAAAAGCAATACGATCCTCATAGTAGTCCATAGTCAACTTGGCAAATTCTTCGGCTCTGCCAAGTTCGGCTTTTGCCTCTTCATACATATTCAGATCCATAAACACATGAAAAGCAAGACTGTATGCTGTATAATTATCAGGCTGTAACAATTTAATTTGATTTAAGGTAAACAATGTTTGGTGATAATCCTGCATACCCGCATAACAAGCCGCTTTTTGCCGTAGTATTTCAGGATCGACACCGACATACTGTTCTGCTTGCTTCAAATTTAACAAGGAATTTTCAAAATCATTTTTATCAGCATCAATCAACGCTATTATCTTATAAATCTGACCTTTTAAAATTTCATCACACTCGTTTTCCAATGCTCTTGTTAGAGCCTGCAATGCCTCGACTGTTTTTTCTGCCAAAGCATTTGAGTAACCTAAAAGAAAATAACCGTTACCGTTTTTCTTATCAATACTAAGGGCCTTTGAAAAATACTCCGTTGCACGCGCGGGCTTTTCAAGTGACATATAAGCCTTACCTGCCGCATAATAACCATCTGCTTTTCCCGAATCTTCATTTATGGCAAGTTCGGCGTATTTTAGTGCTTCTTCATATTCACCGCTTCCAAACGCAGTATTGGAGTTTGCTATATTTTCCGTATATGACATTTTTGGACCTCCTTATACTGACGGCGCCATAGCCGGCAGTATGTTATGGATCGAATTAAAATCCGGTATAATTAATACAGGAATATTTATCTTTGGGACTTGTATTCCCATAATATTTATTGGCGAACTATCTGAGTCTTTCTTAAATATGTATTCATTTTTACCTAAAAAGACATCTTTTGCCTGAGATTTAAAGTCATCAACTATTTTTTTGGTATTATATATATCACTGTCGAAACCATCGTATTCCCATTTATTTTCACCACCCATTTTATACTTTTCATAACCGCCACCAATACCCACATCAATGTTTCCGTGCTTTCTGTCCGATTGTGATTCTTTTCGGAACTTTTCAATTGTGACCTTGCCGTCTTTGTCTGTTTCATAGATTGCACCGTTTCTTCCGGTAGGGGAACGGTACCTTACATTCGGTAATTTTTCTCCATCTTTCTTATAACTATCATCAAGAATTACAGAATTTTTTGCGGCAGAATCAACAAAAATAGAAGCATAATCAACACCTTTTTTAATGATCTCATAATACTTACTGGATGTAATACTATCAAGAATCTTCGCCATATCACTGTCCGGCATAACAAAAGAAGTAATTTTACTTATATTTTCTAAACCGTTAAGACATTTTTTTATATAAGGGATAGCCTTACTTGCTTGCTGTATTTTTTTAAAACTTTCGTAGGTTGTTCCTATGCCTTCACCAAAAGCGGCTCCCGCAAAGGTCAATCCGGCTGTTACAAATGCTGATGCAAACGAGTCACCAAAAGCTGTAAGTGCAGCATTCAGTGCCTCATCCATTGACATACCGGTTAATAATCCTCCTAAAAATGTTGCTACTCCGGAAATAGCTCCTGTAATCGCAGAAAAAAGTAAAGCTTTTACTAAACCCGCAGCAAATGCCGCCAAGAATGTGGCTGCTCCTCCTGTCAAAACGGTAATTAAAGCGCCTATAACAATACAAGTTAAGCCTATTAGCAGTTCAACCCAATGTTTTTTCAGCCAATCAAAAACTTTTACTGCAATATCTGCGATAACCTTAGCGATTTTACAAACTTTATCCCATAAATAGTCTTTAATTTTTTCAAATAATCCTTTTTCACACTCCGGCTTTAAATATGAATATTTTTTGTAAAAATCGTTTTTTAGTTGGTTTATTTTTTCGGCAGCCTTATTGTCTACTGATACAGCCTCCGAAAGAAGTTTATCGAGCTTTTCATACGCAACAGAAAGATTACTTTTTTTACTCTCTTCACGATTAACAACATTATTTACAGTCTGTGATATTGAATTTCCCGAAGTTTCCGCATTAGCAACAGCCACTACATTATTTACTTTATCTTTTAGACTTTTCAGCGACGATACTAAATTGGACGATTTCTGTTTTACATTATTGAAATTCATATTAAGGCTTTGAAATGCCGTATTGCTAAAACTTCCGGCATAACCATTTCCGGATAATGTAATTGTTGCCATAATACAACCTCTCCTTTATCATCCTTGTATTTGTTACGCATATATAATCATTTGTGATTAATTTAACTGTTAATTATATGCGTTAAAGTACCAATTCCTATATAAGCCTTGATACGGCATAGCTCCTGTTTAAACAAATGACTTCATACATTTGTCATTATCTGTATCAGAAACCTAATGAAAGTTCCCATTTTTTTTGATATTCCTTCATTTGAGCATAATAAAAACCGACCTGAAACTGTGCATACGTACTGCTGCCTAAAGAGTTTAACCGGCGATTTGTATCATTAAGTTCATTACTGCAATTATTTATATCTTTCTTTAATGATGATATTTGTTCTTCCAACTTTATCTTTGCTTGTTGTAATTCATGCAATGTACCATTTAAATCCGAGTCGGTTTTGTTAATATCTTCTTGATAGATATTTCCTATATCCGTAACTCCCATATCTGATGATATGACCTTCTTATATTCTTCCGACAACTTCTGTATAGATGTTTTCATTACGGAAAATTCATTTGAAATAATGGAGTTGCATTTCTTTTCGGCATCTTGGACAACAGACAGCTTATTTAATTCCTGAACCAACATATCCTTCTTTTGATTTAATTCTCTTGACAGATTATTTCTTTGGTTTTGCAGTTCGGAAGATGTGTGTCGGATATAATTTACGTTTTCTACTGCCTGATTGTACTTATTTTTCGCGGTATAATACAATTCTTCATAGTTAGGCATAAAATCACCTCAATAAAAATTTTAATTTCTAAACAACATAATTGTCATTATGT
>CANQBK010000026.1 GCA_947589485.1 uncultured Clostridia bacterium
TGCCTATATATATTTTTTTACTGTAAATTTTATCGCCTTCTTTGAGTATAACATAAATTCCAAAGCATATAAGAATATATAAAAGTATTACAATATAATTGGAATATTGATATTGCAGGTAATTATTTAACCAGTAACTAACATCCGGATCCGGTACCTTCGTACCATTTATAATATTATATTTTGCCATAGGCCCATACACTACGGATTTAATCATTACATAAAAACATATTTCTGAAAATAAAAAATAGTTTATACAGAAAATTGCCAAAATTATTTGTATTACATGCGGCACTATCAACCAACTTTTGCTTAATTTTTCCATAAACATCTTCTCTTTTCAATAAAACCATAACGGTGGATTTTTTTGTTTTTTACATACCGTTTTTATCACCTCATATTCATATACCATACTCGACCGGAGAGATACCGTAAGTATCTCTCCGGCTAAACAAATCGAGATATTTTACCTAAAATATTACAATACCCATTAGGTACGGCATAAGCATAATCAAACCTTTTCCCTAAAATCCACAATATGCCACTTACCGTCACTCTGTAATTGCCATCTAATCGTACATTCAGAAATTGCACCGTGTTCGCCGTACAATCCGTAATATATAAAACCGTCGCGATATTCACGAGGCTCTTTCCTTGATTCATCTTTGCACGCATACATATAAGAATATGTGTATTTTGTCTCTGCCGTATAGGAATTAATTAATACTGTTTCGGGTATTGAATGATTTGCCTCATAAACATCAACTCCATTTTTACTCCGGTCAGGATCTGTTCCGTCATCAAGCGGTCCACCTTCTCTACCGTAATACATACATAAATAATCCAATGGCGATATTATATCTTTATATTTACTGTACTTTATGTTTCCGTAATTTATATAAGTTTCTTCAACCATATCATATACTATACAGTTCAATGAATCACAAATTTCATCATATTTAATTTGATAATAACACAGTAAAACAGATATTATTAAATATACGACTGACAATAAAACGATAACGGTGGATTTTTTTGTTTTTTTCATACCGTTTTTATCACCTCATATTCATATACCATACTCGACCGGAGAGATACCGTAAGTATCTCTCCGGCTAAACAAAATGAATCACAAATTTTATCACATTTAATTTGATAATAACACAGTAAAAATGCAACCTTTGCATAATCGAAACTGCTTATTATATTACCGCCGTAATTCTTTATGTATTCATAAGCTACCCACTATTAGAGGATACAGAAGAGAAAAAGCTATCGGTAAACATGAAGATGAAACGATTATTACTTTCCTTGATTTAACAGAGTTTTTATTGAAGTGAAACGCTATCATTCCTGTAACAATAATCAAGACGATAATAATAAACATAATTATCTTAAATTTTGCGAAAGCAGGCATTACATCATACGACAGCAGTTTATACAAATAATAAGTACCATTATCAACTAATAATTGATAATAATGCTCTATATTGCCGCGATAATAATTTAATATAAAATCCATTGCTAATTTTATTGCTATTAAGGCAAAGACGGCTATTACCAATTGAACAATAAACGAGATAATATCGGCCTTTTTTTTCATCCGGTTACTCCTTTCAAAAAATCATTATGTTATAATTATCATATTAGACAGTACAACTGCAAATATACAAATGGAACTTATGCCTATATATATTTTTTTACTGTAAATTTTATCGCCTTCTTTGAGTATAACATAAATTCCAAAGCATATAAGAATAAATAAAAGTATTACAATATAATTGAAATATTGATATCGCAGGTAACCATTTAACCAGTAACTAACATTCGGATCCGGTACCTTCGTACCATTTATAATATTATCTTTAGCCATAGCCCCATACGTTACGGGTTTAAGGATACCGGCAGCAAATATAATTTTAACAATTAAAAAACTGTATATACAGAAAAATGCCAAAATTATTTGTATTACATGCGGCACTATCAACCAACTTTTGCTTAATTTTTCCATAAACATCTTCTCCTAATAAATTATGAAAATTTATCTCTTAAATACATTGGATGTTCAATATCATTATTGCTATTATTTTTTCTTGATAAAATAGAATCATATAAGGCAGTCGGTGTGTCTACCAAATACGAAATCCACTTGCCTCTTAAAACCCAATTGTCTTTTGCGGATAAATTATCTCCATATATTTCATTCCAAATAGTTACAGCTACTGTAGAACAATTATGATTTGTAACATTATAATAATTGTGTTTTTTCAATAAATATAGCATAGTTTCTAATTGTTCATCTGAGACTGATCTTGAAAGTGCTATATTATCGGAATGTGTACCGGGACGATCACACTCTTTATTAAATTCGTTATTGTACATAACACCGCCTGTAAAATTATTCTCTGTACTCCATGCACCAAAAGAAATAAAATTTTCAGGATCTATATCATAACAACTTTTATCTTTTTTCAATTTAGACACATAGAATTTTAATGAATTATCCCAAATAAATCCATCTAACAAATTCGATAAATCAAAAGAATCATAAATGTACGATTCATATATCAAAAAGGAGTGACCAAAATCAACTTTAGGATTTTCTGATTGATTTTGACTCGAAGAATTGATTTTTCCTTTAGCTGAAACAATGCTAAGTCTTCCTACAATTCCTTCGTCTAACCCTTTGATTAAAGGTGTATGATCATCACCGTCCCAAAAGCCGTCTCCATCACTGTCATAATTTTTTGGATCGCTTACAGCATCAAAATAGTAACAGTATGCAGTTTCACCATGGCCGATATATCTTTGTACTGTTCTAACAGAGCTTTCAAATGGTTCTCCGTAACGCACACCCATTTCTGTGCCATCTGTCAATCCATCATTGTCGGAATCTCTGTTTGTAGAATAAGAAGAATATATTTCACCGTTTAACGTAAGCATACCCTGCTCTTCTAAAATATCGGGCAAACCGTCTTTATCGTTGTCACTCTTATCAAGATTAACGATAAAATGCTTCATCATATTTTCAAGATCATTTGCATCTTTTGCATTATAATATTTTCCGCCTGTTTTTTCTGATATTTCCATTAATTTTCCATTGTCGCCCGACTCAACGTTTATGGTATAGATTTTAATGCCGTTTAAAATACAATAATCTATAACACCGCTGCAATCGTCAACATCTCCGTCACATAAGAGTATAATAATCTTTTCTTTTGAACTATCTCTCAGTTGTAAGTCAGCCACCCCCGCACTTAAACCGGCGGAAACGGAGGTTCCTCCCAAGATTGTAAGATTGTTGACCGCCTGTTTAAACTGATCGGTTGTATCATAAACATAACTGCATATTCGTGCAGCAGTGTCGAAAGATACCAACGATTTTGTATCTTTGGGACCAAGTTGATCGACAAAATTATTTAATGCTTCCTTTGCTTTAAGAAGCTTGTTGCCTTCCATACTTCCCGATACATCGACTACAAAGCTGAAATGGAAACCGACATCGTTGTCGTTCTTATAATTGATCTGATCTTTCCATTTTTGATACCATTCATTACTGTCAACAAGCATATACTTTGAAAAATGGTTTGTAGTAACGCTGACAGTATGGTTAACTTTATCAACAACACTTTCAAGGTCAAGGATATGGTACCACTTTTCTTCTTCGTCATACCACATAATAGCCAAGTCATCTTCCTTAACATCACCCAACTGTGCCGGATTATATGTGAAAGTTATTGTTGCATTGTCAAACTGTGATGTAGTTTCAATTTCGACGGGAACACCAACAAGACCCGCAACCCCACTTGAAAGCATATCATTATTATATATATTTTTTATTGTTGTGGTGGTGTTTATGTTTCCCGTTCCGTCAAAACTTACGGTTACATCTGTAACTGCCGGTTTTTCTCCCTCATTTATTTCCTGCGACAAGGTTTGATTTATTCTTTCATCACAATCAAGTATTCCGTTTCCGTCTGTGTCTTTAAGCAAAGGACTGAAACCGAGCGCCACATCATCGCCGTCGGAAAGTGTATCGCCGTCTGTATCCGAAGTCAAGGGTTCGGTACCGTATACCTTAACCTCTTCTCCGTCTTCAAGTCCGTCATCATCGCTGTCTTTATTTTGAGGCTCTGTACCAAATCTGTATTCCTCGAAATTATTGAGCTTATCATTGTCTGCGTCCTCGTTTGAATCGCTTGTACCGTTACTGTCAGTATCGTTTTTTGTCGGATCTGTGCCAAGGATATTGACCTCATATCCGTCAGGCAGTTGGTCACCATCGGTATCCGTTTTGTTTATATCGGCACCGAGAATTACCTCCTTACAATCAGGCAGTTCGTCACCGTCGGTATCGGTTTCCGAATCACACCATACACCATTTTTATACCACATTATTCCGCTTGCATCGAGTCCGGGCTGATTTTGTCCCGGAATTTGGTTATTGCCGTCATTAAAGATAACTTTAGCAAATGAATACTTTGTGATATTGTAGGAGTACCAACCGTCGGATACTTCCTCCATAGGCACACCGGGCCACGACGGACCTGTATCATTATCGTTAACATAATAATAAATGTTAGGAGCCGACCAATTATCGGGTTTATAGAAATATACTGTTATTTCCTTTGGAGATTCCTTTGTCCATTCTCCGCTCCTGTACCACATTTCACCCGAAACTGTAAAGCCTTCCTCCATAACGCCCGGTATCTGAACACCGGCGCCATTATTGAAAAGTACCTTTGCTTCTTCAAGACCGTATATTTTGTATGTATACCAACCATTGCCGTCGGCAGACATAGGCACACCTGTCCAGTCCGAGCCTGTAATATTACCATTGTAATAATATATATTAACATTATTCCAATTATCACTATTGTAGAAATGTACGGTTATTCCATCAGGCTCACTGTCATAAAGTTTACCGCTTATGTACCATTTCTCCCCGTTCACATCATAGCCCGGCTGATTTTGTGCGGGGTCTTGATTATTTCCGTTATCGCTGAATATAACCTTTGCACTGTCATAGCCATATATATCATACGAATACCAACCGTTGCCGTCCGAAGTCATAGCAACACCCGGCCATGTTACGGGATTTGCACTGTCCGTATAATAATAGATATATGGGCTGCTCCAACCGTTTGTATTATAGTAATGTACCCTTATTTTTGACAGATCCGGATTCTGATTGTAAAAGTTTCCCGATTTATACCACTGTTCGCCCGAAACCGTCAAGCCCTCCTGATTTTGTGCGGGATATTGATTATTTCCGTTATCGCTGAATATAACCTTTGCATAATCAAAATCACTTATTGTATAGCTGTACCAGTTATTGCCGTCCGAGGTCATAGCAACACCCGGCCAGCTTACGGGTGTGCTTTCATCATTGTAATAGTAAATATACGGATTTTCCCAGTTGTTTTCATTATAGTAATGCACAGTAACTTCATTTTCTTTTTCCGCCGCCACAGGTATTACATATACCGATAACATCAATGCCGCTGTGAGTATGAATGATAACAGCTTTTTCACTTTCATAAAGACTCTCCTTTCTTAATAACATAAAATTCATTCGTACAAAGGTATTATTTCATAATAAATCACTCTCCCAACACAAAAAATATGTTTAAATTATATTATCACATATTTTTTCTTGTTTTGTGAACTCAAAATGAATTTTTAATAAAAAACTGTCAATATGAAAATAACGTAAAATGCGGCGTTATATTAACACTCACATAGTTTTTAGGGCATTATACGAATTGTATCAAAGGGTCAAAAATATAGGGAGTGTAAAGGGTACGATAGAAATAAGTACGTTAACGAGCAGTGATTGTCTTGGATTACTTAACTTATGACTGCTTCTCGTATATTGAATATAATTAAAAATAATACATACAGTCATTAAAAAAGCAAGATATAATAAATTTACCGTAATATATATAGAAGACATTTTTTGACTTACCGGAGGATCCAATTTATTCAAACTGTTCCACAAGTAATCTTTCCCTATAACTGTTACAGCGGAAATTATTATAAAGTTTAATACGGAATCAATTATTACTAATAATCTGTTTTTTATCATTATTATCACCTAAAATACATAAGAAATCTCGAAGCAAGAAATCCCGAAGCAAAAGGAATCCCCAAAAATATAATACTTGGGATAAGCGTTATTAATATTATTTTTGTGATATATCGGGAACAATCAGTTATATTGTATTTTGGACCCTTGTATTTATAGTATTTATACAACAGCATATTAAATAAAATATACAACAACACAAATAAAAGGAAATATATATAGAGAGACTGAAAAGACGAAATTGTGTGCATATAATCATAACTACTGCGCTTAAAATCGTCTAATAGAAAGACTATAAATAATAATCCCACCCTGCCTGTCAATACTATTCCCATTACCAAGTTAAGAATCACCGCTGAAATCGGTACAGGTACATAAACTTTTTTATTTTCCAATTCTTCATCAACTCCTTGTGACATCCTCCCTCGCCTAAAGAGGTGGGGGATTCTTGCCCATTTAGATTAAATCCTGTATGCTTCTCCAAATTTTTCTATATACTTATACTATCACAATTTTTCCATAATTTGTGAACTCAAAATGAATTTTTAGTACAATCTAACAATAAAAAACTAAGAAATATACTTGACAGTGCGGCTCCGTGTGAATTTTATCTGTATAAATATATTTGGGGCTGTGAATAAAGAGGAATCAAATTATTCCTCTTATCACAGCCCCGTACTTATACTATTATTTTATATGTGAACGCTTTAGAAAAACCGCTTTAATTACCTATACACTTGCCGCATACACTGAAGAAGATGCCATAGATATATAATAAAGCTTAAGGCGTATAGCCATTATCACTGCCACAGCGAAAATCGGATCCTCCGTATCGGCAATATTTATCTCGCTCTTCAGTGTTGTTGCAACAAGCTCCGCAATTTCCTTATTGCCTTTGGTCACTTTGTATTTGTTGCTGAGCAAACTGCCGGTAACGTCCCAGCCCGGTCCGTTGACGACATATCTCGGCTTCATCGTCCGTTTTCTTTCAACAACAGCCATCTCAACGCCGTTTATAATCACTGTAATTGTAGCCTTTCCCCCAATGCCCCGCTGTTCAATAGTGGCGATTTTCACACCTTTTGAATCGCTTAAAGTAACCGTATGGGCGTCTTTTGATTTATTCTTATGAACGTCTTTTGATTTATCCCTTTTGAGATAGTAGAGTTCTTCCCCGTCTTCTCCGGTCACAGTCATCGTATCCGGAGAAGCAAACATCTTACCCTTGATAAAAAGTTTCATTAACGTTCCCTCTTTCAGCGTTTTTTACCGTGCTTTTACGGTTTATTAATTATACCATATCCATAGCCGAATCTCAAGACAGCGGAGCCGCTTTAACGATTTTTATACCGTAACAAAATCACAAAACGGCAAGCAGGCTCCTTTTGAAAGTCCGTGATTTACCGCTTATTCACAATTTCAATATCAACGCACTAATGTCGTCAATGTATATCTTTTCGCCGTCCGTAAACACGAGTGCGCGTTCATACTTGTTTATTATTTGTACAACACCTGTTTTCACGATATAACTGCCCCCCGATTTACGCTTGTCGGGAACAAAATACGTCACCTTGACTGTCGGGCGTTCGTCAAGAATTTCCGCAAGCCTTTTAAGTTTGTCATTCAGTTCGTTTTCCTCATCATCGGCAAGTTCTTTTCGGCTGTCGGTAAAACGTACAGTTTCCGCAACAGTATCATCATATCCTACCAGCGCCGCAAAGGGTGAAAACTGCGCCGCTCTGTCGCTTATCGGCATCGGCGGAAAGTCCTCATACTGCGGACGGGAAAGGTGTTTTATATCATCGTAGTTATCCATAATCAAATAAGCTCCCTAAATAAATCTCTCATTCTTGACGTGATTTTCCGACTGTAATGGTGTAATTGCCTGCACAAAATTCCCTATATTGCTCGTTTTTTTCGGGTAATCCGATACCACATTCTTTATTTAGCTTTCTTGCTGAATCAAACATAATAAAACGTCACGCTTTATGCCCTCCTATCTGCCGATTGCGGTTCTTTGCCGTTGCTCCCTCGGTATAATTTGTACCTTTCAGAACGGCGTTCTTGCCAAACTTATGCTTTATTTTCAGCATTGTTTCCTGTAATGCCCTTTCTTTTTTAAGCGATTTTTCTTCAACGGAACGTTCCCGTACCGTTTCCTCCGTATCAAACAATGAAAGCTGTTCATAGCCCTCATTTTTCGGTATATCCTCCTCACGGATAACATTGCAGGCAACAAGCGTCAACCGTCTTGCAAGCAGAGCTTTGTCAATAATACGGTCAAATAATTTCAGTACCGCATCACACATCTTTCGGGTAGACGAAGTATATTTTTCAAGATTATGAGTACCGTGCGCGTGCTTTGGAATTTTTCTGCCGTATCTGTCGGTTGTAATTTCTCCTTTGTAATTTCCGTCCGCAAGGCTCTCGCGGTCGTATTCTACCGTCAGCACAAGCTGATTTGTCACCAATCCCTTATCCACCAAGTCAAGTGACAGCATATCAGCCATTTCCCAAACTATAAGACGTGTGCGTTCATATTTGCACGGTTCGGTCAGCACCTGTCCCGATGATATGCTGTTGCTTGACGGCTTGTAGGCTTTCACATCGGCAATCGTTGTCGGTTCAATGCCCCACGCATGGTCTATCAGCAGTTCGGCGTTCTTGCCGAACGCCTCGTATATCTTACCGATATGATAGCGGTCAAGGGAGTGTCTGGCAATATCCCCCATAGTGTAAATGCCGAGCTTTTCCAAGCGTTTTGCCGTACCCTTTCCCGTTCTCCAAAAATCGGTTAACGGAGTGTGCGCCCACAGCTTTTCCTTGTAGCTTTCCTCGTCAAGCTCTGCAATACGCACCCCGTCACTATCGGCCGGAATATGCTTTGCTACTATGTCCATTGCTACCTTGCAAAGATACATATTCGTACCGATTCCCGCCGTAGCGGTTATTCCCATAGTATCAAGAACATCACATATCAGCATACGGACAAACCCGTGAGCATCGGTATTGTATATGCCGAGATACCCGGTCGCATCAATGAACACCTCGTCTATTGAGTAGGCAAAAATATCTTCCGGAGCGACATATTTCAAATAAATGCCGTAAATCTTTGCGCTGATTTCCATATAGCGCGCCATTCGGGGAACCGCAACAATGTAGTCGAGCGCAAGCGACGGATTTTGTAAAAGCTCCGAATGAATACAGCTTTTGCCGATAAGCTGACCGTGCGGAGCTTTTTTTGCACGTTCACGGTTTATCCGCTCAACGCTCTGAACCACCTCGAACAGCCTTGCCCTGCCGGAAATACCGTAACTTTTAAGCGACGGGGAAACGGCAAGGCATATTGTCTTTTCGGTACGTCCAATATCGGCTACAACCAAATTTGTATTAAGCGGGTCGAGTCCTCGCTCTACACACTCAACGCTTGCATAAAATGATTTTAGGTCTATTGCTGTATATACTTTGTCCATATTTCACCTCATTCGTGTAAAGCACCTTCGGCATAGTCGATTTCCATGCTAACGCTTCTTACATACTCATCATAGTCTACCCAATTCCTCATATGATCACTCTTAAAAGACTTTTGATCGTATGTTTCACGGGTGACCTGTGCAAATCGAGAACGCAGTGCCTGAACAAACTCTTTGCTCTGAACGATTTCAGAAACATCAGAAAACACTTCGGAAATCCAGAAAAGTTCCTCATCAGTACATTCGTTGTAGATGTAATCAATTGTTTTTATCACATTTTCAGAAAGAATGGCGGTTATCTTTTTCCAACTTTCCTCAAGCCCATAATCATCATTGAGGTGAAGCGAAAGTCTATGATCAAGTTCTTCTCTAAGGTCACTTACATTCATTTATGTTTTTTCCCCTTTCTAAATACAGATGACTGATCCACATCAGGAAAGATAGTTGCTATCCTGCCTTTCGTTCTGATTACACCGACTCGGACACTTTTGTAAACTCCAAAAATAGCTTTCCCATCAGGAGTATTGCGATTGTGTTTTAAGCCGGCTACATGTTCACCGGCATGTTTAATATCTTCCGCAGCCCATGACTTTGGAAACCAAGATTGATTGTTGGCCTTTGCTTTTCTCCTGTCCTTGTGATCAGGCACATTTCCCACTCTAACACCGTTAGACCATATCTTAATAACATTGTATTTGATATGATATTTGTCAAGTAAATCCATGCCATATTGCAGTGCAACAGCATTTACTTTATTCGTGAAAAATAACATCTAAACACCAATGGAGCCGGTTCTCGATAGACCAATGCTTTCTTACAGAATCAGCAAATTCGCTCAAATTAGTTAATGACGTAATGACATATCTTGTATATTCACGAGTTTCAGTTTTTTCTGTTACCGTAGATCTGACCATCCCAAGTGCTTTTAGTTTACTCCATTCGGATTTCTGATCTAACCATTCAATATCGGTCAAAAGTAAAAGCCGCTTATTATACGGCTTTTAAAATATAGAATGAAATCGGTACTAAAACACTTGAACCTTTTTTCACCTTTAGAATCCTTATTTGTTTTTTAGCTGTTTATTAAATCAGATTTTTATACCCACCACTTTGGAGTAAGTTCACCGAGAGTAATAATTTCCTCTGCCTCTAAATCCATCATAACTTCGATTCCTTGATAATTGTCCGGCATAAGCTGAACCATTAATTCTCGGCAAGCACCGCATGGGGGACCGGATTTTCCATTCGGCATTATTGCAAGCACCTTTTTTATTTCCTGTTCCCCGTTTGTTATCATATTAAAAATCGCATTTCTTTCAGCACATATACCCAATGTGGAGCAGGTGTCTATACAAACGCCTGTATAAATTCTCCCCGAAGAGGACAGTATCGCTGCCGCAACACATCCCGCTTCCACATAGTCAGATATTTTCCTGTCATTTTGGACATTTTTTGCAGCTTGATACATCTCTTTCCATATTTTCTCCATTTAATCGGCTCCTTTCCACAAATTTCTAATTTTGTCAAATATTTTTATGATTATAGCATACCTCAAAACGAAAATCAATGTGTTGGTTAGCCCTATTTGCCAATTAGTGCGTTGTTTTAGGTAGATTTCTTCATATTTGCGTGATATAATATTAAATATCGAGTGGGCAAATGTCCGACAAAGCAGGAATTGTGGGTGAGAACGTAGTATGATGAATTATGTCAAAAGAATAAGGCTTCGGGAGGAGCCGAATAAATATTCCTATTTACATAAAATACCTGCCATACGTCATTTAATTCAAACGAAAATTATGGATTTCAATGCGCCGGTGACTTTTTTTGTAGGTGAAAACGGAACCGGTAAATCCACCTTTCTCGAAGCTATCGCCGTTTCTATGGGGTTTAATGCGGAAGGCGGATCAAGGGATTTTTCTTTCTCTACAAGAGATACCCATTCAGAATTATGCGAACTGATCACCGTTATAAAAACCAATTTTCCAAAAGATGGATTTTTTCTAAGGGCAGAGAGCTTTTACAACACTGCCAGTTATCTTGATGAACACAGCAATTTAAAGCGATATGGCAGAAAATCCTTGCATGCACAGTCACACGGTGAATCCGTTATGGCACTGGTGACAAACAGGTTTGATGGGAACGGTCTTTATATTTTAGATGAACCGGAAACAGCTCTATCTCCGCAACGCCAGTTGAGTCTTATCGTTGAGATAAATCGGCTTATAAAGGAAAAATCTCAGTTCATCATTGCTACACATTCTCCTATATTAATGGCCTTTCCCGAAGCTGAAATATATCAATTCTCTGATTCGGGCATAAAAAAAGTATCATATCAGGATACAGAGCATTACATGATAACCAAGCGATTTCTTAATGCACCGGAGAAAATGCTTCATTATTTACTTGATGAATAGCAGACGGTAAATTCCCGTTTGTCGGTAAGCGAATGTGAACTGTATCAGAGGGAAAAACCATGCAATATGACCGTTGCTTATTATTGAAAAAAATCCTGTTATCAGTGTGCAAATATGATTTATTTCAAAAAAGGAAATATATATAAAATCCAAGAAAGAAGAATGTGTAATGGACTATATAAAATTAAGCAAGGAAATATCTTATGCACTCCGTCACGCTCCGTGGGAGTATGAGTTGGAGCTTGACAGCGAAGGATTTGTTCCTGTTAATCAGCTTATCCAAGCTATCAACGAGAGCGGCAGCTATGACAGACCGATAATCATTAGTGATTTAGAGCATATTATTGAGTTTTCCGATAAAAAGCGTCACGAAATACAGGGCGATAAGATAAGAGCCTTGTATGGTCACTCCGTTCCAAAGCATATTTCCAAAGATGCAGTCATTCCGCCTGATATTCTTTATCATGGAACATCACATAAAGCTCTTAACTCTATTTTGAGTGCAGGTCTGAAACCTATGAATAGACAGTATGTTCATTTGTCGGTTGATACCGACACTGCCGTTCAGGTAGGCAAGCGCAGAGATACTGCACCTGTTATCCTAAGGATAGATGCACATAAGGCGCATACTGACGGCATAAGTTTTTATAAGGGTAATGATAAGGTCATTCTTGCTGATAATGTACCTAAACAATATATTAAAATTTTATAATTCAAACGGCACAGAAATTACTCTCTGTGCCGTTTTTTATTCATACTAATGCGCTCAATAAAAAAATATCTTTTCAAAATCATACCCGATTTAAAACAGGACGCAACTGCAAATATAAGGTTGACATATCATATTATGGGCGGATTTTACGCATACTTTATGAATTATGAACAGTTCAGAGATTCGTATATTATCGAAATAATAAAAGATATTATTTCAAAATTTTCTATGTTCGTATGCCAAATTCTAATTTATCTTAGTAAATAATCTGCATAATCATAGATTGGCACAAATATTTTTCGTTCCGCATAAGTCCATTCCGGCATTATGACACATACCCTATTGAAACCGAATATATAACCACAAGTCCTCAAAAACGCTATGCAAGAGTTTTTGAGGACTTGTTTTTTAAACTGTTTTTTACGCTCAGTAAGGGTAAACGGCATTAAGGTGCATTTCTGTTCGTCTGATAGCATTAAGCAGACGTCGGCTCGCAATGCCGTTACGGATTTCATACTCTCTCAAACTGCGGCAAAACGTATTTGCCGACAAACCCATTTTTTCGCATAAAATCCCTACCCGAAATGTTCTTCACTTTCCATTCCACATAAACCCTTGTATATAATTTTATGAATAACCTTGACTACGGATATATTTTACTGAATAAGTATATAAGGATTTAAATTTTTATCAAGCTTTTCCAGATAGGCAAGCATCATATCTTCAGAAACACTGACACATCCTGCCGTTGGTCCGGAACCACAATGAAAGAATATAGCCGAACCTTTTCCGGGAATTGTATTAGCAGTATTAAATTCAATAACAAAACCGTATTTATAACTGCTGTAATAATCAATCATATGTTCAGCACTGTTCCAATCCTGATTTTCCGTTCCTTCAACCCTTTGATTATAAAATTCGGAATCAGGATCATCTACCCAATATGTGTCACTTGTGACCATAAAGCTGTTCAGACCCGTTTCAGGTACATCATCAATATAAAAAGCATCTCCGATTTCATAAAGTCCGTATGGAGTTTCGTAGCTTCCCTCCGAAGAATTATTGCTTACTCCACGTTTTCCGACATATCCGTCCGTATCCAAATCTGCATTTTCCCATACGCCGTCGGAATTTTTTTCATACAGTGAAATCGCCGCTTCCGCACCGGTAGAATTGACAGTAATTATTTGTTGACAATCGTGTTTATTCAGATATTCCATATCATATTCAGTATTTGCAAGAGAACGTACTAAATTTTCGGGCAGAGTTTCGTCGGAAGAAACCGATTCATCGCCTTGTTCGGAATTATCCGTATCAATTTTGCTTGAAGTATCATCAGTAGAGTTTTCGTTACTGCTTTCCGTATATGAAAGATCCGAATTTTGAGATTCCTCATCATTCGATACATCATAATCGGTACTTTCTTCGGAATTTTCAGTATCATAATTATCATCATTATTATTATTTTTATTATCTTTTTTTTCGGGTTTTGAGGAAATTTCCTCATTACTTGTTTTCTGCACTTTAGATGAAGCTGAGGTCTGATTTTTGTCGGATTTATTATTTTTGCTGCTTTCAGAAACACTGCTGTTGTTTTTTGATACTTCGATATTTGACTTTTGCATATTCATAAAAACCAATCCACCTATATATACCGCAAAAAAACTAACGATAAATATTGCAACCACCAAAGAAATTTTTAGAATTAATTTTTTTTTCGACATATTTATATTCTCCTCTATTCAATCTTTATATAAGGAAAATAGTTTTGATTAAGGTTACTCAAAAGAGTATACATATCCGTTGATGAAATATCAATACAACCCCAAGTCGGTTGTATTGCGTTGTTACAACCGCATATTGTGATTGAAGATCCTGCACCATAGGTTACGCCTGATTGTGAATAGCCGTTTCCGTTATGTTCAATAAAAATCGACGCATTTTGTGTACCGTTTACCAATCTGTTTCCTATGGGATCCGTATCTGTACCTTTCGGTAAAAGAGATTTATCTACTATCTGATTATAATACGGTGAATTAGGGTCCTCAACTATTACCGTAGAAGTGGTGCAAGGCTGCCAATCCATATTATAGCTCAATCTGTTTTTTGATAGTACAACACCTATCGGAAATGTTCCTTTCGGCGTAATCTTTTTTCCTTCTCCATAGCTATATCCTACTCCGCTTTCGCCCACCGCAGCAGAACAAGTAAATGTTTTGTGCCATTCACCTTCATAATATTCATAAAGCATCATATTAGCAGATGATCCGCTTGATACGACATATATAAGCTGACGACATTCAAACGGCAGATCGTCAAACTTCGGTCCTAAAGAAATCACAAGCTTTACTACTGTATTTTTCTCCACTTGTGTACCTGCACTTACAGATTGGCTTATTACATTTCCATTATCAATATCAAAGCTGTAATCGTATTCCTTTTCAACCATAAGTCCTGAGCCGATAAGCTCTTGTTCGGCTGTTTCATCTGATTGGTTCAGATATGATTTTATCTTAACCGTTTCCTTTTTGGAAACTTCGGGTTTTTGTGAAACGACAACTTTTGATTCTTCATGTGACGATTCGGTATGTACCGATTGCTGAATTTTACTAGGTTCAGAACTTGATTGTTTCTCATTAATTTCACTGTATTCCTTTTTTTGAGAAGATTCAGATTGATTTTTTTGACTTCTGCTTGCCTGCGAAACAGTGCTTGTATCGGTTTCAATAAAATCATCATTTTGATGATTATTAAAAAGCACCCACACAAGAGTACCTGCTAAAACCATAAGCATCACGCTCAGTGAAACTATTATTCCGACCAATTTATTATTTCTATTTATTTTTCCGGAATTTTCAGGCTGTACCGGCGCTGTATATTCTACTACATTTTCTAACGGCATACTGTTATAGCCGTTAATTTGGTTCGGAGAATTGTTATAATTATTATTAGCTTGATATGCACTTATTGTAGCATTATCATTGTATGTGTTATTATTTATTGAAGAGTAGGCGGCATCGGGAATATTTACACTGTCGGAACTTATGGAAAGCAGAAAACTTTTAAAATCCTGAGGTGTCTGCCACCTTTTTTCGGGCTCAAATTCGCATGCACGAAGAATAGTATATTTTAGTTTATCATTACTGCAATTGCAAGGAGGATTGAATTTATCTCCTCTGAATCTTCTTTTATTTGAATTTTCATTATCATCAGACGATATTGTAGGAGCATAGGTATTTATAAAAGGTCCTCTGTTATTATTAAGAAGTCTGTACATAACCAATCCCAGAGAATAAATATCGGATCTTATATCCGCGTGATTTCCCATGGATATTTCGGGCGACATATAAGAAAATGTTCCTCTTATAGACATAGAAGCCGACATTTCCGAAAGAATTTTTGATTCTCCGAAATCTCCCAACTTAAATACCCCGTCATTATTTACGAAAATATTTGCAGGCTTTATATCTCTATGCAGTATCCCCTTTGAATTAAGCAGTTCCAAAGCCGAACATATATCTATTCCCAGCTTTATCACTTCATTTTCGCTCCAAACCCGTCCCGATTTATATTTATTAAGACCGGTTAAAAGCTCCATTCTTATAAAAATATCATATCCATTCTGATCGGTCTTTTTAAAGATATAATGATCCTCGTATGAAACTATATTTGTATTTCCTTTAAGTTCGTAGCAAAGATTAATTTCTTGTACGAATTTTTTCATAAGGCTTTCATAATATTCTTTAACCGTTTGAATATTTGTTGCAAACCCTTCGGATATAAGTTCATCGTCGCTTATATCATTCAAAGGCAAAGAAATATGCTTTATCGCACATTCATATTTATTTCCGTATGCTGTTTTTTCTGCTCTGAAAACCTCTCCATAACTGCCTTTTCCTATGCGGTCTTTCAAATACCAATCTCCGCCGAGCGGTGAAAAATCCATTACATTTTTACTCATAACTATTCCTCTTTTTTTAGGTTGTTTCAATCCTCACTTTGTATTTAACGGAGTGCGACTAAATTCAATTAAAATGAACAGTTTGATCTAAGATCAGTTAAGGCTATCTATTTTTTCGCCTGTCACTGATGTTAACCATACTTTTTTATAGGTTATCTCACTCATCTGTCGGAAAGTGAGAGTATTGCGTTATTTGTTAAAAAATAAAATCAAGCTTATTAAAGCACACAATGCACCAAGTAATCCTGCACATACGCAGATAATTACATATAGTATTCGTATGAGTCCTTCTTCTTTATCCTTTTGTATTTTCAATACCATAGCCGTTATATTATCCGTACTTCCTCTGTCTATTGCGCTCTGAACCAATTCATACGGCAAGTCGGCTATATTTTCATTTTCTTTTACAATTTCGATTATACCTTTATTATCGAGCTTATCCGTAAGACCGTCCGAACATATAATTAATATATCCCCTATTTCCGTTTTAAATGAATTTTTATATGTTGATAATGTCATTTCTTCAGGAAAGATACCCAAATGCTGAACCAGACTATGTCGGCGTTTATCCTTTTCTGCCTGTTCGTATGTAAGCATACCTGCATCTACCATTTGAGCGGTCAATGTATGATCCTTTGTAAGTTGTGTTATCTTATTATTTCTTATAAGGTAGCACCTGCTGTCACCAATATTATATATTGTTGCCTCGTCATTTTTTATTACAACCGCCACAAAGGTTGAACCGCAATTTTCTCCGTGCTCGGATATATATTGACAAATTTTTCTGTTTGCTTTATCTATTGCACTATGTATAACGGAGTCATCGAGTTTTTTATTTTGGGAAATATTTTTAATTTCTTCAACAGCAATACGCGATGCCACCTCTCCGTCATTTTCACCGCCCATTCCGTCACAAACAGCATATATTTCCTCATGTGACCACGTATTGTACTTATACGTTTCTTTATTAATATCTTTAAGAATTTTTCCGTTAATATAAAAATTATCCTGATTAATTTTTCTTTTATTCCCTATTACCGAAAATACTCCGGCAAAAATTTTTTTAATCAATTCTATCACCCGATTATAAATTAATCTTAAATAAAGTTTTAACTAAAAGCTCAATAAAAAATATTCCCTATCTTGAATCCTTAGCAACATTTCTGAGTATCAAAGCGGAAAATAAGACCAATATTACGGAAAAGCCCAGCAATATAAGCCATACATTCAGTATATGCTCTGTACTTGCCGTAAAACCCTCATTAACATCATGTTCAACAACGGATTCAAGGGTTTGTCTTGTTAAATCGTCTTTGGCATAATGTATCATATAAAGCTCCAGGTTATTCATATCGGCAAGCGAGCCTAAACTTTCCATTCCCCACTTGCTAAAGGTTAGGTATGATATTTTTTCAGCGAAGCCGCTCAAATCAAATAATACTCCCGACATTACAAGCTGAAGTATAAGCACCACAGGAGCGATAATATTTGCTATATCCCCTGATTTTACCAATGAAGAAATTAAAAGACCGAGGCAGTCCGACGCCAGCATTATTAAAAATACCGATATATAGGCGTCGCCCAAAAAGCCGAATGTAACAAGACCTTTTTCGGGAAAGTCTATAAAAAATGAGCAAACAACGATAAAGACGGTCGTCTGAAGCAAGCACAATAATGCCTGAACGGTAAATTTAGAAATAATATATGAAATCAGCTTGAGATCGGACATATATTCTCTTTTCAGAATTGTTCTCTCCTGACATATTTCCTGAATAGAATTAAACAGTCCTATCCATATAGAAACACATACTATGGTAAAAAGAGTGGATTTAGTATCCTCTAATGTAACGAACACATCATCTCCCGAAACTATTCCCACAATTACAGCCGTTGCCACAGGCAGAAGAATAATCATAAGAATTTTTTTGATATTTGATTTGAGGATATATAATTGTCTTATTATCAATATCCAAGTTTGTTTAAACACAGAAATCCGTTTACTCAATTAAATCCTCCTTTTATTGATATTTTTTACATTTTTCAACAAAATAATCCGTATTGTTTCTAACCTTTTCATAGGCATCGGAAATTGTCGTTACATTAAAAAACTCCAATGCCGAAGCAGGCGTCCCGTAGTAGCATAGTCTTCCTCCCGGAGCCAAAAAAACAATTTTATCAAACAAATGAATATTTTGCAGTGTATGGGTTATAACTATGATTGTTTTACCAATTTCGGAGGACAATTTTTTCAATTGTTTCATCAATGAAGTTTCGGTTTCGGGATCAAGCCCTGAGGTAGGCTCGTCCAAAAAGAAAATATCGGGATCCGATACCATTTCCATAGCGATGCTTACTCTCTTTTTTTGACCTCCGCTGAGTTTTTTTATCAATTTATTTTTATGCTCTTCCAATCCCATTATTTCCAAAACATCATTAATTCTGTTCTGCCGTTCCTGCTTAGAAATATCTTTCGGAAGTCTGAGCATTGCGGTGAATTTCAGGAAGTTGTATACGGAAAGATAATCATACAAATCGTCGCTTTGCGGAACATTTCCTATTCTTGATTTTAGCAGACTATAATTATCATACAGATTCAATCCGTCCATACATACAGTTCCGGATGTTGCGGGTTCATAGCCGTTTATACAGTTCAAAAAAGTCGTTTTGCCTGCTCCCGAACCTCCTATTACCGCCACAAGCTCACAAGGGTTTATCGTAAGGCTTATATTGTCTAATATAGTATGTTTGTTGGAATTTACGGTTTTACTTATATTATTAATTTCAAGCCTTACTCCGTTGGGAGAGGTATTGAAAATAATATAACCCGAAAGATAAATAATTTTTGTATTAGCGATACATATTACATCATAATCGGATAAAAGCCGGTTTTCAAATATTCGTTTTCCGTTAACTGCAACACCATTAAGACTGTTTTGATCTGCAATATAAAATCCGTTGCTTGTGCGATAAATTATAGCATGGATTTTTGAAGCCTGAACACTTTCTATACGCAGACCGTCTGCAGTAACACTTCTTCCTATAAAAAAAGGAGAGGCTTTATTATAAAGATTAATATAGCTCCATTTTGAATTTGATACTGAACCTGTTGAAAAAATTATAAGCACATTTTCAGGGTGTGAGGGATTATCGGGAACAAAAATTTTAATAACATCGCCGTTGCCAAGATTATATTTTTTTGAGGGAACATTTTTTTCGATACGGATTTGTGTGCCGTTAAGCTCCGTACCGTTAAGACTGCCCTCATCGTTATAGTAATATTCTCCCATATACTCTGTGAATTTTCCGTGTATTCTTGAAACTATACTCGAATGTAATACTATATCTCCGTGTTTACCGATAGTCATTTCATTTTTGTTAAGCTCCACGGTTTTTATTATTCTTTCACTATCTATTATAATCAAGTAAGCTGTTTCCTTAATATTTTGTTTGGCATACGGAGAAACCTTACTAAAGAATGATACGGTTTTATCGTCGTTAAATCCATTTGAATAGCTGTTATCGGTATTCATAACAATCTTACTCACGCAAATGATTTTGCTTTTTCCTTTCTCTCAATATCTATTAATCGGATTATTTATCAAATCAAAACTTTAAGGAAAATTATAACACAATTTCTTTTATTTTGCAACGACTTATGTGAAGTTTTAATAAAAAATATGTATATGTGTTAAAATGGTATGAACCAATAAAAAAGAGAAGCAACTTCAAAATACGGTATAATGAAATCACAACATAACACATTAACCGAAAATGAAGTTACTTCTCATAAACATAAAATACCACCAAGGACACTCGTATGGAAAATGCTAATCAGCTATCAGCCTAAACTGCCTATTTTCTCGCCTTTTCAGTTACGTTACACTTCACTCTAAAGGCAAGAAAATCATTATATTATATTGTTGCTTTTATTCTTAATTTATGTGGTTAATATCTATTTACAACGCAAAATTTAGACACATCCCTTTTTCTTATTGTTGGTTTGTCAACGATGTGTTACAAAATTAGAAAACCTCACCTGTTGCCCTGTCCTCTTTTCTTATACGATTGACACAACCATGAATTTAAGGTACAATTATAATAATAGATTTTTATATTTTTAAAAAGAAGGATGAAAATGAATAAGGAACTTTATACACAGGCGCTTTCTATCGTCCAACTACTGTACGGTAAAGATGCCCGTTTTAGGAAAGGACAATATGAAGCTATAGAAGCGACATTAACACACCGCAAGACACTGATCGTTCAGAAAACCGGTTGGGGAAAAAGTCTTGTATACTTTATTTGTACAAAGATTCAGAGAAATCGAGGGCTTGGGATAACACTCGTGGTAAGTCCACTGCTCGTATTAATGGAAAATCAATTGCAAGCTGCTGAAAAGCTTGGACTGCGCTGTGCCGTTCTGAACAGTTCCACAAAACCAAATTGGGAAAAACTGTTTGATAAGATGCGATCAGGCTCACTTGATTTGGTACTGATTACGCCGGAAACATTGTTTTCAGATAAAGTTCAGGAAATTCTTCCATCTGTTTCTATCGGTTTGTTCGTTGTAGATGAAGTACACTGTATTTCCGACTGGGGTCATGATTTCCGGTTAGAATACACCCGTTTGAACCGAGTAATCCAAAATATGCCACAGACAGTTCCTGTACTTGGAACAACGGCAACTGCCAACGACAGAGTGATTTATGATCTAAAGCAACAATTTGGAACAGATGTCTTTGTTTCAAGGGGTCCGCTAATGCGTCATTCCCTTTCTATCCAGATTTTGCATCTACCGACACCTGTACAACGATACGCTTGGCTTTTGCAAAATATTCCTAAACTTCCCGGCAGTGGCATTATATATTGCTTGACACAGCGGAATTGTGAACAAATTGCCGAATTTTTGCTAAAAAATGGTATTCAGGCACAGGCATACCATTCCGGTATGGAACAAAAAAAAGCCGAACAGGCTGAGCAATTCCTACGTGAAAATCGACTCAAGGTGCTTGTTTCCACTATTAAACTTGGCATGGGTTATGATAAAGACGATATTTCATTTGTGATTCATTACCAGCAACCCTCTAACATTGTTGCCTATTATCAGCAGATTGGACGTGCAGGCAGAAATATCGACCGTGCCTATACATTTCTGATGTGTGGTAAGGAGGATGAAAAGATTCAGGATTATTTCATTGAAACTGCATTTCCGACGGAACAGGAAGCAAAAATCGTCTATGATGTTGTTCATGAAAATACCGGAATTACGGAAAAAAAAATTCAGGACTATGTCAATATCCGGAAAACACGGATAGATAAGGCTTTGATGTTTCTACGGAATGAAGAACAGATTTTTAAGGAAGGCGTACAGTATTTTCCAACGTCACATCCCTTTTACTATAACCGGGAACACTATGATAAAATCAAAACTATCCGTTATAATGAACAACGTCAGGTGCAGGAACTTACAAACACAAAAGAATGTCTGAGCCGATTTGTTGTCAATTGTCTGGATGACCCAACCACAGAAAATTGCGGTATTTGTCAAAACTGCATAGGCTATGCAGAATTTTTAGAACAGCCGGACACGGTTTCTCTGCAAAAAGCACAGGCTTATCTGAAAAGATTGGTGTTGTCCATTGAACCCAAAAAGCAATTTCCATCAAAAGATTTTACCGGTAGTTTAAAAATTCCTGTTCCAAATCAGAAGGGATTGTGTCTTTCAAAATATGGCGATCCCGGTTATGGGGAACTTGTCAGATATGGAAAATACGGAACACCACCGGTTTTTTGTGAAGAATTGATTGAAAAATCAAAAGATGTACTCCAAGCAGTCGTTGCAGAAAACAATATTACCGCCATTACCTGTGTGCCATCCTTGCGTAGCGAAGTGGTTTCCGATTTTACGAAAAAACTTGCTGAAAGGCTTAGAATACCATTTGTACCATTTCTGCAAAAAAATGGTACAAGACAGCAAAAAGATATGCAGAACAGCTGTTTTCAATGCCGCAATGCATGGGATTCTTTCTCTCTTATTGAGAATTTATCTGTTGCTAAAAAATTGATTCTTGTAGATGATATTGTGGATTCCGGATGGACAATGACAGTATGCGGCTATTTATTGACGCAGGCAGGATGTGATTTTGTGTTTCCGTTTGCACTGGCAGACAGTTCTGAAAACAGGAGGAGAAAATGTTGAGCCGAAATGCTGAGATTATCTTTATGGTTTGCAGTCATTTATCTGCAGAAGGAGACTGCAAACCATATACACCTGCCGAATGGTCAAGGCTTGCAAATGTATTAATGCAAGCTAACCTTCAACCGCAAGATCTACCAGTACTTTCTGATACAGATTTTAGAGAGTTACAGATTGGCAGAGAGGAAACAAAACGCATACGTCAGTTACTTAAAAGGGGCGGAAATCTTGCATTTGCATTGGAAAAATTAGAAAGCATTGGCATTTTCGTTGTCACCCGTGCCGATGCGATGTATCCTAAAATGCTAAAAAATAAATTGGGAAAAAGCTGTCCGCCTCTTTTTTATTATGCCGGTAATTTAAAACTTGCTGATAAAAAGAGTATCGGCTTTGTTGGTGCACGTGGAGCTGACGAAAATGATATTCGATTTACAGAACGTATTATTTCTAAGACGAGTGCCCTTGGCTATTCTGTTGTTTCCGGTGGAGCAAAAGGTGTTGACCGAATTGCAGATGCAGCTGCTTTACGAAATGGTAAATCTTCTGTTATATATCTTGCAGATTCAATGGTAAGGCGTATTAAGAATCATGATACAATAGAAGCTATTCATAACGGAAAACTGTTGTTGCTGACTGCTGTTCATCCAAATATGGGATTTTCAGTCGGAACTGCTATGATGCGTAATAGATATATCTATGCAAATTCTATAGGAACTGTCGTTGTACGTTCAGACTATAAAAAAGGTGGAACATGGAACGGTGCTGAAGATTGCCTGAAACATAATATCGGTCCGATATTCTGCTGGGATAATCCATCATACAAGGGAAATCAGGAACTGATCCGCCTTGGCGCAATTCCGATTGATGAGGACTGGAACGGCGATCCGACTTTCACCCCTCCGGAAAGACAAAGATTTACACAGATGACATTGTTTGATTGAGCAAAATGTAATATTTTTGACATGGATTCTTATTTGATGAAACAGAAATCGTAAAATTTTTTACACTAAGATGTCCTATAGAATCATTAGATGTATTACGCTTTGATCTCGTTATTGTAAGTCCTCAAAAAAGAGGAAAAGTTATACTTCGATTAGTGATGAAATTTGTAATTGTAAGAAAAACATATTTTAGGATATAAAAATCGATTTTGTTGGTATTTTGCGGGATAACAATATGATTGTGGGAACAGGTTGTTATAAGGATAATTATATTGCAATGTATATGTGTCAAGGTAAAGGCTACGGAAGTTATATGAAGTTCATATATTCGATTCGTAAAAGAGTTACCAATTGCATAAGAATTAAATCACAGCTTTCAGGTGTAAAAACTTGAATATTTTTTCTTTACTCATTCATAAAAGTAGCCGAACATATATTAAACAAAAAATCGTGAAAACTAAATTACAAATGATATATTGATTAGAAAAATGACCGTCACTGAAAGTGTCGGTCATTTTTTATGCTACAAAATAAGGCTAATATAAATGACAAATTCGTATTATGGTATCTTTATTAATAAGCTGATCAAAAAGTTGGTTGGTTGCTGAAGTCATATAACGGAGCGGTGATAAACTATTTTACAAGTATGTGCAAAATATAACAAACAAGAAGAGTCGATGTTATAGTTGATTTGTGACAACTGAAATAACATAGTTGGTTCCTATTTATCTTGTATTGTTTTTATGCTAAGGACTGATGTCTTTATCAATATACTTTAATTAATTGGTACCATATTTTCAAATATATTTAAGTTTTCAGAAAGAAATTTACTTATTCTTTAGAGGCTATAAATTATTTATTAAAAATCAAGAAATTTAATGCTATCCACAAAACTCGTAATACATCATTGACAAACCAACAATGAAAATAATTGAAAAAGCAATTGTTCTAAAAATAAACTAAGTATTAGTGGTAGAATATAATAGCCAAAGAAAAACAAACAAAAAGTATAGAAGATAGTTTGATTAAGTAGATTTCAGAATATAAATTATAACTCTGGTTTTTTGTCTTCATATTCCTGTAAAGCTTTTTCAATTATCTCTAATTCATACTGCTCTACATTATAGGGATCAATGTTAGATAAAATTTTAGCGTTTTTAGGAATTGTTGCTGATACAATAAAAATAATTACTATCACAAATATCACCATTAATATATCACATATTATTGAATTAAATGTAAATAACTCATTAGAAGCATATATAATCAAATTGCAGATTACATTTACTAATATACCAAATAAAAAAGATACCAATATATTATTGATGTTTGTACGAAAGGACGTGAGTTCTCTTTTTCTATTAAGTAAATCTTGATAACAAAAGTTGTTTTCGTTATATATCTTAGATATACTGTTTTCTAATATATAATGTGCTTCTAATAAATTAATATCATTATTTTTCAATTTATTAAAAACATTATTTTTTTCTGTACTAATTAATTTTCTAATTTTATTTTTTTAAATTCTTTAAACATTTGCACACCTCAATTATTTTATTTGATATTATAATATCAGTAAGAGTAAGATCGTTTTGATAACAATTTCGTCGATATTCTTATCTACCTACATACCGATAAAACCATTAATTTCGAGTTTATATCTGTAATTGTTTTTTAAGCCGCCGTCTAAAGTCAGTGGGATTTCAGTAGCTCTATTTTTTCAATATAGTCACAGCCAAATTCCAGAATACTCTTAGAAAGTGTCATTCTTCCAATAGTAAACTTATTTATAATGATATTGTTATAAACCTCGTCAAGTACAACCAACACACCAAAATCATTTTATAACCATTAGTTCCCTCTATACAGTGTCCATTAGTTGTCAAAATATGTATCCCTCGTACAAAGAATATCTCAATCCCACCCTTTGATTTTCTTAACAAGTTAAGGAATCATCTCAACTGCTTTATAAGTGCCAAGAACATCATTAACGAAATCATTCTGTACATTGACAATAATCAAAAAAATTTCTAATTAAATTCATCTTAAATCAAAGGCTGCTTTTACAGCCTTTGATTTTTAGACTTAAATAAACGGTCTTAGAAGTTTTTTAATATAAGAAACATTATTAGCAACAACACCATATTCTTTTGCGTATTTCATCAACTCTTGTGCATCTGCGCTATTACGAACAGATATTATAAGTTCTTTTGTTCTTTCTTCTCCGACCTTACTTACTATATAATCATGGAATCCTAAGAGGTAAATCATACGATAGTTAATGTCAACACCATATTTTTTTCTTATATTCAATGAAAAATAAAAATATCACAAAACTCAGTATTTCATACATTTCAACGATACCATATTCAACTATTTTTCTGACCTGTATACAATTTTCTATCAGTCAGATATTTTTATCATTCATGTTTTCCCTTTGCTCTATCAATTATGTTCGATTTATTCGTTTTTTGCTCCGTTCCAAACAAAAAAGACGGTTACAAACCGGAATATAATCACTGACTGTTCTTATGAAATTCTGACATTTCCATATTTACAAACCTTGCAATCATTTCCCTATAAAGTGCTTCAACCATATCCGGATTAGCACCATATTCCACTGCTTTTTTCCTTACTTTCCCAATCACCTTTTCGACTCTCTCGGTATCTTTTACGCCTTCTTCATCTTTTTTGAAAGCTGATGCTTGCACTACATATGTCCCTCTTTCAGCAATCAACTTGATAATCTCATTATCAATTCTATCAATATTTGCTCTTACTTCTTCCAAACTGTTACATACCATATTATTACACCATCCAATTTCTAACTTTAATACTACTATAATTATAACACAACTATACACATATTTCTATTACTTTCATAAGATTTTTCCCTCTGCTCCCTGACGAAGCTGTCGTATTCTTCCTGCAAAGTCTTTATCTCTTGCCCATCACCGTTTCGGTGTTATCTTCTCTCCCTCATTTTGAAGTTTATATTTTCTCTTACACATTTCAGTGTATTCGGCAGATTGTCAAATCAAATGCAACAAAACGTCATAAGGAGTGTAGATTTACAATCAGGAAAAAACTATGTTACAGTTAATTTACCACAACCAACAAAACAAGGGAAATCCTATTTGCTATGAATACTTGTTATTATTGACCGAAATAATTGATTCGACTTGGAAAAGCTCCAATCTTTATATAGCTGTTACCTATACGAATACTCAGACAGTTTGCGAGGAAATATCTGTATCAGTATACACTAAAGGAATATTTTATTCGATATTTTCAACATGGGTTCTTAAAAAATCAAAATACTTTTCTTCATCTTCGTCCATCTCAAATATATCTTTCCCCTCCATCATATAAGCACGGAGCAAGTATTCAGCAGCATTCTTTTCATCTCCGATTTCTAAACAACATTCTCCCAGCCTAAGCATAACATAAGGGTTTCCATATCCATCACCGCTAAGATTTCCCCGTGCTTCATTAAAACATTTATATGCTTGCTGATACTTTTTTTCCATAAAATAAACATCGCCGACAGCAACTAAAAACCATAAAAATTCGCTATAACACTGCTTTGGCTCCGGTATCAAATCAAGCCCCTTTTCCCATATCCGTACCGCTTCTTCATATCGTTCTTCTTCCTCAAGCTGATTTCCCTTTTCGGCAAGTTCGTCCAACTTTTCCTTGAGTTCCGGTGTCATTGTTCTTTCTTGATTTTTCTTTTCCGAAAACTCTTCCATACCAAAAACACCTCCGACAACTTTAATTACTGTCAATTAAATTTACTCCGTTAGAATAATATCATTAACTTTAATCACTGTCAATTAGACTTTTTAAGTTAACATAATTAAGTACAAAATTTAGTACAATACTCATCCAAAAGGATTTTGTTATATTGATTTTTGATAAAAGATGATGTACGCTATTATTGTAATCATTATAAATTTACGTCTAAAATATTAGACAGTATTAGAAAGACTAACTATTAAAAGTCAATAGGAAAAAGAAGAAAATTTAGAAAAGTTTTCAACAATCAGGATTAGTGAAAAATAGCATGACAAACAGAGCGACTGACAGGTCGCTCAAAAAAAGAAGTATTCAAA
>CANQBK010000027.1 GCA_947589485.1 uncultured Clostridia bacterium
ATATGTCAATATATTATAAATCAGCCTTATGGCTGATGGGCTATCCATCCCCGACCTTAGTGGTCAGGGACTTCCGCTCATTTTGTTAAAACAATGTCCGGAACAAAACGGCGTTGAAAACAGAGGACTTGCACGGCAAATCGGTCAAAAAACATTTTTCCGCATTGAACCGAAAATGCCTGCCTCCGCATTTAACACGGAAATCATTTCCTTGTTGTTATATAATTATTTCATATATCCGAACATTATGACCACATTCCCTTAAACGCATTCGCAACGGTTTCAAGCACATTGTTGGAACCGTCATCTCTTATCACCTTGCCGTAATCTCCGTCAGAAAGTGATATAAACTTCTTGCGAGCATTTGTAGCTTGTGTCATTCCAAGATTCTTTTCGGCATAATTCTGTACAACACTGCCCGAAAGCCTGCTGTCAATCTTAAGCTGATATTGCGCGCTCAAGTTGTTCTGCTGTGTTATCGTTTCGTTCGCATCTATAATTTTCTCGTTAAGCTCATTAAGAAGAACATTGCTTTGCACAATTGTTGCGGATACAACGGCAACAATAATCGTAAGTATTGATACTCCGACAATTATTATCGGATTCTTCTTCCTGCGCTGCGCTCTTGTAATTTCACTCGGATGCAGCTTTATAAGATTGCTTTCCTTTAACTCCATTTTGGGTTTTTTATTCTTTTTTGCTGTTGCCGACTTTTTTTTATCCGGTTCAAACAAGGATAAATCATAAGCCTCGCTATGCTTATCAACTGCCAAGTTTACGACACCCCTTCATTGATGTATTTGACCGTTCTCGGACGGCCTTTACCCTATACTTTTGTTTTAGCTCCGCAAAGTCGGACTTTGAACCGACACGCAGCATCAGCCAAAAGCGTTTATATTCTTTATCCTTTCGCAGCAGCGCAGTTTTGCGCTCCTGCTGCGGGGATTTTCTGCAATTTCATTTTCACCTGCCGTAACAGGCTTTTTGTTTACGATTCGAGCCTCCGGTTTTCTTCCGCATACACATATCGGAAAATCCTTTGGGCATATACAACCCTCGCACCATTTTGCCATTCTCTGTTTTACAATCCTGTCCTCAAGAGAATGAAACGTAATAACCGATAACCTGCCGCCTTGCGACAGTACCTTAAATGCGCCGTCAAGTCCCTGCGATAATCTGTCAAGCTCTCCGTTTACGGCTATTCTCAGTGCCTGAAATGTCTTTCGTGCCGGATGTTTGTCATGACGCTTTGAGGCGGGATAAGCGGACTTTACAATTTCGGCAAGCCTTAGCGTTGTTTCAATCGGCTCCTTTTGCCTTTCACGCTCAATTGCCCTCGCAATATTCTTTGAAAATTTTTCCTCTCCGTAAACCGACAGTATATAAGCAAGACGGTTAAACGGCAGTGTATTCACAAGCTCCGCCGCAGTTGTCCCACTTTGGCTCATACGCATATCAAGCGGCGCGTCATAATGATAGGAAAAACCTCTTTCCGCCGTGTCAAGCTGATGTGACGAAACCCCTATATCAAGCAGCACTCCGTCAAGCGACGGTATGCCGAGCCGTGAAATTATTTCGGGTATTTCGGAAAAATCCGATTTTACCACCGTCACATTCTCGTTATCCTTAAAACGTTCGGTAAGCGTTTCAATTGCGTCGGGGTCCTTATCGACACAAACCAGCCGCCCTTCGGAAAGACGTTTAAGTATTTCCGACGAATGACCGCCTCCTCCGGCGGTACCGTCAAGATAAACGCCGTTGGGCTTGACGTCAAGTGATTCGACTGTTTCATTAAGCAGTACCGGCTTATGTGAAAACTCCATTATATCCTCCGTTATAGCTCATAAAGGTCCATAATTTCAAGGACCTGACTCTCGGAAATTTCATTGTTATATTTTTCCCATTCTTCGGCACCCCAAATTTCCGCACGGGAACCGATGCCGATAATAACAACGTCCTTTTCAAGGTGAGCATAATCCCTCAACGGCTTTGGTATAAGTACCCGTCCCTGTTTATCGGGTATAAGTTCGGCAGCGCTTGAAAAAAGAAACCTTTTCAAATCCTTTGTTTTGGCTGTGGGCAAAGCACATATTTTGGCTCCGAGTTCTTCCCATGCCTGTTTTGAAAGCAAGGTAAGCGACTCATCATTTCCTTTCGTGGCATAAAAGATTTCACCAAGCTCTTCACGAAACTTAGCGGGTATAATCACCCTGCCTTTAGGGTCTATATTATGCCGATATGAACCCATCAACATAAATATCACCTTACATAAAGCAATGTATGTGTAAAACCCACACTCACCACTTTAATCCACCTTTCGCCACTTAATACACTAATTATAGAATATTTAGTATGAAAATGCAAGTTATATAAAAGAATTTTAGAAATTTTTTATATGGAAAATACACACAACGTCAAGTTTATTTTTTTGCAAAGTGACTATATAAGGGAAAAATTTCCAATATATTGACGAATATATTATATATTGTTGAAAAAAATATAATTATAAAACCGCAGGATGGTGATAAAATGCAATATCTGTTTTCATTTATAGTAGGAGGGCTGATTTGCGTAGTCGCTCAAATATTGATTGACAAAACCAAACTAACGCCCGCACGAATACTTGTACTGTATGTATCGCTCGGTGTTGTGCTGACCGCAATAGGCGTTTACGAACCTCTTGTAAATTTTGCGGGAGCAGGTGCCACGGTTCCGCTGACCGGATTCGGATATTCGCTTGCGAAAGGCATAGAGGAAGGAGTTCAGCAATACGGCTGGCTCGGTATTTTTAACGGAGGTCTTACCGCTTGTTCCGCAGGTATAGCCGCCGCAATTCTTTTCGGGTTTATTATGGCGCTTATCAAAAAGCCGACCTCTAAATAGTTTCCGCAAAAACAACCGCTTAATGCCAAAAGGCAAACGGCGGTTGTTTATTTTATTATTTCGGATTTTAAGCTCTTTATTTCTTACTCTAAAATCATACACCAAAACGGACAAAACTTCAACAGTGCAGTACCTAAAAATAAAAATGAATTTTTTATACCGCTCAGAACTTTTTTATAATATATTGCCGGACGTTTGCGGAATTATTGCCGCAGACGTCCGGCGTCTTTTTTCTATGCGCTTTTTGTCAATCTCCAAAGCTGATACCGATTTGCTTTGCTGATTCTATTATTTCGCTGTCAACCGGTACGCCTTTCAGCTTGCCTGCGACCTCTTTCAACGGTACGGGTACGATCTTTCCGTCAACAAGACCGGTCATATAACCGTATTTTCCGTCAATAATAAGACCTGCGGCTGCCGCGCCGAACCGTGTTGTGATAAATCTGTCGTAAGCATTCGGACTTCCGCCCCTTTGGAAATGTCCGGGAACCGTAACACGGGTTTCCTGTCCTGTTGCCTCTTCTATTTCGTGAGCAATTTTATAAGATACGGACGGGTACATAAGGTTTGCGATAGCCTCTTTTTTCTTTTTCTTTGGCAGTTTTGCAATCTCGTCAGAAACAGCACCCTCGGCAACAGCAAGAATTGAAAATGTCTTTCCGCTCTTTGTGCGCGCCTTTATACAATCTATCACTTTGTCTATGTTATAAGGGATTTCGGGAATCAGTATAACATCGGCTCCGCCGGCTATACCGGCATACAGCGTCAGCCACCCTGCTTTGTGTCCCATACATTCTACAATAAACACACGTCCGTGTGACGTTGCCGTTGTATGGATACAGTCAATGACGTTTGTTGCAATGTCAACAGCACTAAGGAACCCGAAAGTCATATCTGTTCCCCAAATATCATTGTCTATTGTTTTGGGCATTGTAACGACGTTCAGCCCCTCTTCCGAAAGAAGATTTGCTGTTTTGTGCGTACCGTTTCCTCCAAGAATAACAAGGCAGTCCAACTTCATTTTTTTATATGTTTTTTTCATTTTGTCAACCTTGTCAACGCTTGTTTCCTCGTCAACAACACGCATCAGCTTAAACGGTTGTCTTGATGTGCCGAGAATGGTACCGCCGCGCGTCAGAATACCCGAAAAATCTTCAGGCTTCATAAGGCGGTATTCTTCGTTTATAAGACCCCGATAGCCGTCTATTATACCGTAAATTTCAACCTTATCTCCGTAATGCTCATACAAAGCCTTTGCAATGCCCCGAATTGCGGAATTAAGTCCTTGGCAATCTCCGCCGCTGGTAAGTATTCCTACTCTTTTCATAAATGACACATCCTCTGCCGTAAAATTTTATATAACTATTCTACACCAAAAATTGTAAATAAACAAGAAAATTTTGTTAATTTTATTATTTTATTTTTTAGAAAACATTTCCGTAAAACAAATTTCCGTATCGGTATTTTCCGCCTTGATATATCCTTGCGGCATTTAATAATTTTCTCTGTCGGCATAAAATTTATCCGTATATTTATGTTGGGAATCACATAAGACCGTTCAGGTATTTTTTGGCAAAGCGGGCTGTTCTTTTACGGCAGGGTTGTTTTCCTCACCCGTAAGGGGTCTGAACTTGCTTTCTTCCTTTTCGTTGTTCTTTTTTATGGAAAGTGCTTTTTTTGCGCTGTCCGCAAATTCACGCTGGCAATTGTGGATTTTCTTACCTCTTCTGTCAATAAGCTCGTATGTTGTATCCGATTGTTGTATGCGTGTATTCATAACATCTCGGAGCATTGTGTCTATAATTCCGAAAGACCTTTCGATAAGTTCCTCGTCCTCTATTGGAAATACCAGCTCGACCCGTTTGTCAAGATTTCTCGGCATCCAGTCTGCTGAACCCATATATATTTTTTTTCTTCCGCCATTTTCAAAAATAAATATTCTGCTATGCTCCAAAAGCTGTCCCACAATACTCCTTACCTCAATATTTTCACTTATCCCTTTAATTCCGGGAACAAGACAGCATATACCGCGCACAATAAGGGTTATCTTTACGCCGACCTGCGACGCCTCATACAAAAGTTTGATTATTCTTGGGTCAACAAGTGAATTTACCTTTGCGATTATTCCCGACGGCAGTCCTGCACGGGCGTTTTCAGTTTCAAGCGTTATCATTTCCTCAAAAAACGAACGAAGTCCCGTCGGTGCAACCTTCATTTTGTTATATACGGGCGGCGTAGAGTAACCCGTTATAACATTAAACAATGACGACGCATCTTCGCCGAATTTTTCATCGCAGGTAAACATACCTATATCGGTATAAAAACGTGCCGTACTGTCGTTATAGTTGCCCGTACCCATGTGAAGATAGCGGCGTATTCCGTCCTGTTCCTTTCTCACAACAAGCACAATTTTGCAGTGGGTTTTTAAACCTGCAAGCCCGTATATAACGTGACAGCCTGCCTTTTCAAGTTTTTTTGCCCAACCTATATTGTTTTCCTCATCAAATCTGGCTTTCAGTTCAACAAGTACCGTAACCTGCTTTCCGTTTTCCGCCGCCTTTATAAGTGCCGCAATTATGGGTGAATGTCCGCTGACACGGTAAAGCGTCTGCTTTATTGCGAGTACGTTTGCATCATTTGCCGCTTGATTTATAAACTTAATAACAGAATCAAAGCTCTCATACGGGTGGTGAACCATACGGTCTTTTTCTCTAATAGCCTCAAACATATCTTCATAGCCGAAAAAGTCGGACGGAGGCGAAACCGGTATAATCGGCTTAAAGCGTAAATCATCAAAGCCGTCAATGTTACCGAATTTTGAAAGGAAAGTAAGATCTATGGGTCCCGGCACCTCATATATTTCTTTACTGCTTACGCCGAGCATATCCACAAGGAAATCTCGCAGAGCCTCATCGCATTTTGAATTTATTTCAAGGCGAACCGGATCTCCCCTTTGACGTTTTTTCAGTGAATGTTCTATTTCAACAAGGAGGTCGTCAGCTTCCTCGTCAATATCCAAATCCGAATCTCTTGTTATTCTGAAAGGGCAGTAAGCCTGTATTTTATAAAGTTCAAAAAGCTCCGACAGCTTGTCGATTATTATATCCTCAAGCAAAACAAAGGTTCTTCCGACGTCGGATTTAACCTCAAAATATCTTTCAAGTATAGACGGAACCTGAACCACGGCAAAAATATTTTCGCCTTCTTTGGAAAGTCTTACAGCGATATTAAGGCTTTTGTTTGCAAGAATCGGAAAAGGGCGTGACGTATCCACCGCAAGGGGCGTAAGCACGGGAAAAACCAGTTTATTAAAATATTCGTCCACCTGTTGTTTTTGTGTTTTGCTCAGTTCTTTTATTTTAAGAAATTTAATCTTATATTTTTTTAATGCCGGTATTATTGATCTATGCAGACAGGTATACTGTTTTTTTGAAAACTCGTGAATTTTTTCGGTCAGTTTTTCAAACTGCTGTTTCGGCGTCATTCCTGATGGGTCGGGACATTCCGACTTTGACGAATGTATTCTGTCCATTACTCCGGCAACTCGAACCATAAAAAACTCATCGAGGTTAGATGCTGTAATCGACAAAAATTTTACACGTTCCAAAACCGGATTATCCTTTTCAAAAGCCTCCTCAAGGACACGGCTGTTAAAATCCATCCAGCTAAGTTCACGGTTATGATAGGGAAAATGCGGAGAAGAATATAACTTCATAGGTTTTAATATTGCTTTTGAAGTGTGTTTTGATTTCTTATCGCCTTTTGATATTGTTTCGGTTTTTATTTCTCTTTTATTTTTTTCATTATCTTTTTTTTTGTCACTCACGTTTAATCAACCTTTCCCCGTATATATCACGGAATTTTTCGCGCTAAAATCTTTATATTATTATAACAAATAAATTTATCAACTTCAATAAATTTATGTTTATTTTAACTCTCAATTTAAAACAAATTGACACGGCATAAGCCGGTGTAATCAGTTAAGGGCTCTGCCTATAATTAAGGGCTCCGCCCTTAAAAACCCGCCAAAGGCTCCGCCTTTGGAATCCGCAAGCCTTTGAAAAGGCTTGAGCGAAACTTTTAACTTTGGATTACATAAACTTATACCGCGCCAATAAACTATCAATAAACTTTTAACTTCAAATTATATAAACTAACGCCGCGCGAATGTACTTATTGTTTGCAGTACGAGCGAACGGAGTGAGCGATAACGCGAATTGACAGCGCAGGCACTGCGCCTTGAGCGAAACTTTTAACTTTGGATTACATAAACTTATGCCGCGTCAATAAACTTTTAATTTTGAATTACATAAACTAACGCCGCGCGAATGTACTTATTGTTTGCAGTACGAGCGAGCGGAGCGAGCGATAACGCGAATTGAGAGCGCAGGCACTGCGCATTTTCGCCCGCCTTTTTTAAAAGGCGGCAGGGTCAAGGGACAGAGTCCCTTGTCGCAGTCCGCAGACTGCGAAACTCTTATTACTTCCAAAAAGCAGGAGGGGCGAAAAACAGTCCGGTGGACTGTTTTTCGGTGGGGAACCCACGCAAGGGGTTCCCCGTAATTTTTTGTTTTCTTTTTCTTAAAAACCTGCGCAAAAAACTTGACTACGGATTACATAAACTTACGCCGCGTGAAGGTAGTTATTGCTTTCAGTACGAGCGAACGTAGTGAGCGATAGCGCGAATTGAGAGCGCAGGCACTGCGCCGCCAAAGGCTCCGCCTTTGGAATCCGCAAGCCTTTGAAAAGGCTTGAGCGAAACTTTTAATTATAGCTATAAAAACTTGCGCCGCGCGAATGTAGTTTTTGCTCGCAGTACGAGTGAGCGGAGCGAACGACTTCGCGAATCGGGAGCGCAGGCACTGCGCTGTCATTTATGGTGACTTTGTTTTGGGTTTTACTTTCGCGGCAGAACCGGTTCTGTGTGCCGGCGGCTTTGAATATTTGCCCTTTTGCGGACGAATTTGAGCTTGTTTGCTGTGACGTCCGTTCGGAACAGACAAAATAACATAAAGTCCAAACAAAATAACCAACGCAAGATCAATTATTATAATTATAACAACAATCAGCGTGTATACTCCCGAAAAACCGCTTACCGTTTCTTTCTTTGCGGAACTAAGTGTCCCCTTGTCCTCATATTCGGCAAGATTCTTTAAATCGTCATTTTGTAATTTGTTGCTTTCGGCATACTCTTTAAGATAATAATTGTTGTCACTGTAAATGGTAAGCTCGGACGAACCTTTAAATATATTCGGCTCAAGCTCCGATATGTTAATATAAAATACTGCCTCTTTTATATTCTCACAATTTGTAAACGCAGATGTTTCAATCCGTAAATTGCTGTTAAACTCCACTCTCGTTAAACTCGAACAATTTACAAATGCCGATTTGTCAATTTTTTTTAGGGTCGTAGGAAATATAACTCTCCTTAAATTAGTACAGTTCCTAAACGAATTTGTTTCGATTTTTTGCAATCCGCCCATTAGCCTTAAACTACTTAACCCCGTACAACCGTCAAATGCCGAGCGTGAAACGGTTATTATACTTGACGGAATAACAATCTCCGTCATACCCGTACATTTAGCAAATACCTGATTGTCAATTTTCGCAATCGTGGCAGGAAGTGAAACATTATCTAACGATTTGCACCCGTAAAAGGCACGGCTGTTTATCTCAATTACGGATTCGGGAATGGTTACGGTTTCAAGCGATTTGCAATTTTCAAACGCGGAACAGTCTATTTTGTTCGTCGTCCTTGAAAGAAGAATCGTAGTAATATTTTTATTTTCCGCAAAAGCATATTTGCCGATGGTCTTTATATTTTCGGGCAGGCTTTTTGCTTTGTCGTCACTTTTGTATTTTATCAGTATCCCATCACCGACAATAACAAAATCGGATTTTTGTTTTTGCATCCATTTCGTACCTTCAAGAACGTATCCGCCAAAATTTTCCAAGGATTTCGGAATGGAAATATTTTCAAGCGAACTGCAATCAAAAAATGCGTAATCGTCTATTTTGTCAAGACTGTTTGGCAGCTTCAGCTCCGTAAGAGATGTACAGCCGGCAAAAGCATATCTGCCTATATTTTCCGTCCCGTCATATATTGTCAAAGACGAAAGCTCGGTACAGTTTTGAAATGCGGAATTTCCTATGGTCTTGACCGTACCCGGTATTTGGAGCTTGCGTAAAGATGTACATTCCGCAAAAGCATTTGAACCTATTGTGTTTATAGTGTCACAAATTTCCAGTTCCTTTATTGTATTGTTTGACATAAACGCAGACGGTAAAATTTCGGTCACGGTATAATCTTCAACCTTTGACGGCAAAGATACATACAGACTTTCACCGTTATAGCTTTTTATAGCGGCGCTTTTTCCGTCCTCAAGAACTTGATATATATAATCGCCGTTATCTATTATTTTCGCAGCCATTACATCGTTTTCTATACATATTACGCTTAAAACCGCGACCAAAAAAACAAGAACAAAAGATACCGCAGATTTAAATGCCGATTTTGTTTTATCTTTTAAATTCATACGCTTTCTCTCTTTCATTGCAATAAATCTTATCTTTATTTATATATTGCCATATTATCATATTACCATACTTTTTATTTTTTTTCAAGAAATCCAAAGACACGCAAGGTAAATATAATATTAGTTTGTTTTTAAACTAATATCCTAATTTTTTGTACAGAATTAAATTCCAAAGCTTTACATTACGTTGACGTAAACGCCATTTTTATGACGTAAACAAAAATTGACACCCCATATATGCAGTGATAAAATGAAAGCAGCTTAAACCGGAAAGAAAAGAAAAAATTATAACAAATAATTCAAATAGGTAGTATAAAGAGGTGACATACTTTCTGTATGCCACCTCTTAATTTTGCATTGCGCAGTTAAAGGCTCCGGCGCAGTGCCTGCGCCGGCTCGGCGCCGCAATTCCGTAAAAGCCGTATTGCTTCGGCGGTGTCTTTCGCTTTGAAAACTCCCGTTCCCGAAACACATATATCAACACCGACTTCGGCGGCGGCACTTACGGTCTTTTCGGAAATTCCGCCGTCTACCTCGACCAAAACATCAAGACCTCTCTTTGAACATTCGGACTTTACCGCCGTTACCTTCGGCATCATATCCGCCATAAACGACTGACCGCCAAAACCGGGCTCAACCGTCATAACCAACACCATATACAGCCTGTCAAGATAAGGGTAAACAACCTCCGGTGGCGTGCCGGGCTTTATCGCCAAGCCGGCTTTTATTCCCAAAGACCGTATTTTGTCAATCGTTTCTCCAACGTCGGAAAGCGCTTCAATATGAAATGTAATTATATCTGCTCCCGCATCGGCAAATACGTCGATATAGTCAAGAGGACGGTCTATCATAAGATGTACGTCAAAGGGCAGCTCTGTATACTGTCTTATGGATTTTATAACAGCAGGACCTATCGTAAGATTCGGAACAAAATGTCCGTCCATAACATCAAGGTGAATAAGGTCCGCTCCCCCCTTGTCTACTCTTATAACTTCCTCGCCTATTTTTGAAAAATCACACGACAAAAGTGATGGCGCTACCTGCATTTTAACTTTCCTTTCATACTTAAATTATTTTCTTATCATAGAAACCACTATCGAGGCAATTGCCCAAAATCCCAAATATATCAGCATTTCCAAACAACCGAGCTTTTCAAATCCCGAAATAAACGATATTACCGTTATCAGCACAAGTCCCACAACAACCGCTACATACTGCATTATCTTAGATATTGTAACATTCGACTTTATCCTGATACAGCCCGAAACAGCTTTCGCAAATGAGGAAATTTTACCCCTCGTTACAAGATATGCTCTTGACCTGTCATCAACCGATGAAGTGACCTCGTGACATATATTTCCGAGTCCCGTCGGCAGTATTGTTATGCACCTATGATAAAGATAAAAATTTCTGGCAACGGATTCCTTTGAAATATTCGGGTCAACAGTCCTTATAATAAAGCTGACGCCGTTTTCTTCAAGATTCCTTAACTCGTGTACAATTTCTCGGTCGGGCTTGTACGCAAGGACAAACATCGCAATTAACTCTCCGCCCACGGTAATGTAGGAAATTTCGTTTGTATCATCTCTGTATCGATCCTCAAGTGATTTATCGGGTGCTTTTATATTGTGCGACTCAAGAAGCTCACGGTTGCCTATAAGTATACGCTGACCTTCAACCCAGCCGACAAGCCCCTTTTCGTCCTCATACACTACACTGTCCACTCTCGGAAGCATATTTCTTCCGCACTGAACTATATTTTCAAACACTCCGCACATAGTACCGTTTACCGCATACATAACAGCCGCACCCGCCGTTATTGCATCGTTAAGTTTGCTCTGCTTAAACGCTTTCATACCGCTAAGTGTTACCGTACCCTTTGGATACAATTGCGACGAATCCAGCATAATGGCATTTGTGTCACAAAATTGCTTTACGGTTTCATAGCTGGTCACCATTGCGCCGCTTCGCAGTGAATTTCTGCAAAGCCTCAACATCGGAATATTTATAGCCAACAAACTTATTAAAGGAGTGCTTACGCAAGCCGTAAGCGCAAACGATGAAACTCCCGATGTAAAATCCATTTTCAGCAAACCGTAAATCAATCCGCACGCAATCGCAATCAAGGTCGTTATGGGCGCAGCTTTTGAGGACGCCTCCTCACTCGGGTCGGGAACATATGAAAGCTGCAAAAAGTTGCTCATAAACTTTGAACGCCTTGTGTAAGCTATTATTGTCTTTTTGTTTGGAAACTCACTTACCATTTTTTCAGCGTTTCTTATATCGGTATATATTTTTCCCGCAAATTTGGGATAAGGCTTTACCAAAAATTTAAAGTTGTCCCTTGTACGAATAATAATCAGCAGCTTTCCCAAACTGTTGAGCAGCAACGCTATTATTACAAGCGGCGTATAAATATGGAATATACCGTTTACAAATATATTCGGTGTAAATATTGCCGTAACCGACTGAATCGCAACGGCAAATGCCGCAACAGAAACAGCGGTATCCGAATTTCCCTTAAAATAGCGCAGCGGCATAAGACCGTTTACTATCGGCATACGGCTCACTATTACGGAAATACTGAACAATATAAAACATATAACGGCATAAAGCAGCCACCCGTTACGCATACTTTCCCTAAACAGCGGCGTACACTGAGCCAAAATAACCATTATAACGGAAATTACCGACATAGCAAACAAAATACCGCTTCTAACCAACACTTGGTGAAAATTTATACCGATTTCGGTACGGATTTCATCGGCGTCTTTTTCCTCGTTATAATCATCAAGCAAGGGTTTTTCCGTTTTCTCTTCCTCAACATTTTCCTCCGGATCGTACTCTTCCTCATCGTTAAATATTTGCTTAATGTCAAGCCCTGAAAACTTCTTCTTTTTTTTACGCATTTCCGGCATTTGCGGTTTACTTTTGGCAGAATTTGAATTACTGTCGTTTTCCGATTTTACCGGTTTAAGGTGTTCGATTTTTTTGCCTGAGCGAGTGTCAGATTTGCTTTTTTCTCTTTTGCGGGGATTTTCAATCGGTTCAAATTTTGACCTTTTGCTTTGTGCAGTATTATCCTTTTCTTCATTTACGGCTTTGACGGTTTTTTCATTTTCCGCCTTGTTATTTTCCTTTTCGGCTTCTTCCGCCTTTTGATTTTCCTTATATGCCTTATTGTAAATTCTTATATATTCATATTCGCTTCTGAGCGTTTTTGTAAATTTACCTGCCATAACAACAAACGGTTCAACACGGCTTTCGTGATACCTTACACCGTTTATATATCCCTCCGCAAAATCCTTAGAGGATTCTCCGGAATCCGATACAGGCTCTTTTTCGGGTTTTTGCTCACGCTTTTCCCCGTTCCACGGGATTATTACTATATCGTCATCAGAATTATCTTTTTTACCTGCAACGTCAACCGACACATTTTTATTCTTTTTCAAATGAATTTTTTCAGTGTTCGTTCCGCTCTTGTATATGGTATTAACATTGTCTGCCGAATCCGACTTTTCGGATTTATCCTGTTCGGATACGGAATTTTTTTCATTGTCGGTATTTATATTAAAGTTAACATTATCGTCAAGCGTATTCGGCTTACCTTTATAATGAGCGGAATTTGAGCCGTCACGATTTTTATGCTTATTTTTTTTACCCCGTTCAGCTTTGGGGGCGTTTTCGGAAAGTGCGCCTGACTTAATCTGCTCTTCTACCATAGCCGTAACGGATTTTATATTATATCCGAAAGAATCGGGAGATTTAAATACATCTGCATTGTTTTGTTTCTTAATATCCTTTTTTCCGCTCACGTTTTTGTCTGAATTTGTCGGACTGTCGGCATTGTCGGAAAAAATATCATATTCGGGCAATTCGGTTTTTCTTTTATATATCTCGCCCTTTTTTTCGTCATTCTTTTTTTCTTCGGCTATGGGAGTTTTCGTCTTTTCCTTTGGCTTTGGTTCCTCGGCTATCAGAGATTTCGTCTTTTCCTTTGGCTTTGGTTCCTCTGCTGCGGGAGATTTCGTCTTTTCCTTTGGCTTTGATTCCTCGGCTACGGGGGTTTTCATATTTTCCTTTGGCTTTGATTCCTCGGCTACGGGAGTTTTCGTCTTTTCCTCTGGCTTTGGTTCCTCAGCTACGGGAGATTTCGTCTTTTCCTTTGGCTTTGGTTCCTCGGCTATCGGAGATTTCGTCTTTTCCTTTGGCTTTGGTTCCTCGGCTGCGGGAGTTTCCGTCTTTTCCTTTGCCTTTGGTTCCTCGGCTGCGGGAGATTTCGTCTTTTCCTTTGGCTTTGGTTCCTCGGCTACGAAAGTTTCCGTCTTTTCCTTTGGCTTTGGTTCCTCGGCTACGGGGGATTTCGTCTTTTCCTTTGGCTTTGATTCCTCGGCTGCGGGAGTTTCCGTCTTTTCCTTTGCCTTTGGTTCCTCGGTTACGGGAGTTTCCGTCTTTTCCTTTGGCTTTGGTTCCTCGGCTACGGGAGTTTCCGTCTTTTCCTTTGGCTTTGGTTCCTCGGCTACGGGAGTTTTCGTCTTTTCCTTTGGCTTGGGTTCCTCGGTTACGGGAGTTTTCGTCTTTTCCTTTGGCTTGGGTTCCTCGGTTACGGGAGTTTTTGCCTTTTCCTTTTGCTTTGGTTCCTCGGCTACGGGAGATTTCGTCTTTTCCTTTGGCTTTGGTTCCTCGGCTACGGGAGTTTCCGTCTTTTCCTTTGGCTTTGGTTCCTCGGCTGCGGGGGATTTCGTCTTTTCCTTTGCCTTTGGTTCCTCGGCTACGGGGGTTTCCGTCTTTTCCTTTGACTTTGATTCCTCGGTTACGGGAGTTTCCGTCTTTTCCTTTGGCTTTGGTTCATCGGTTACGGGAGATTTCGTGTTATTCCTTTTATCCTTTGACGGAGTATATATTTTCATATCACGGTCACTATTTTTAGCCACAGAAATATTTGATTTTTTAGATGTTTTTTCGGAATTATTTTCTTTATGCTTTAACGGTTCCACGGTCGGTTCATTATAAATATCATCAACCATACCATCATCTTCAAAATTTTCCTCAGGGTTTTGACTCATTGCTAAAATAAAATTCCGAAAACGGGATTTCCATTTTTTCATACCCGATAAATTCAAAGAGGGATCATCAATATTTTCATATACAATCTCAGACTTTTTCTTGTCGGAGTTTTTGCTTTCAAAAATATCTTTAATAGGCTCTTGATTGCCCTCATAAAAATCCTCGTTTTTTATGTTGTCGTTATTTTTAAAAAGATTACTTACCGGCGATATGTCAGTATCTTTTTGGGGAGATTTTGAATTATGACCAGAGTTCATACGGTTATTGTTTTGCATTTTATGTAAACCTCCGTTTTATTTTGCTTTCAAATTCAAGCGTTGCCGTGTAAATTCATACATTAACACACCTGCCGCGACCGAGGCATTAAGCGAATTAATTTTTCCAAGCATCGGTAAAGAAAGAATAATATCGCATTTTTCACGAACAAGCCGTCCCAGACCGTTACCCTCGGAGCCTATAACAAGTACAGCAGGGTCCGAAAGATTTCCTTGGCAATAAACCTCGCCTTCCATATCGGCTCCGTAAACCCAACACCCGCGTTTTTTCAACTCATCAAGGGTATTAGGAATATTAGTAACTCTTGCCACGGGCATATATTCATACGCACCCGCAGACGATTTTCCCACGGCATAGGAAAGCCCTGCGGACCTACGTTTTGGGATAATAATTCCGTGAACTCCCGCACACTCGGCGGTTCGTATAATTGCTCCAAGATTGTGCGGGTCCTCTATCTCGTCAAGTACGATAATAAAAGGTTTTTCTTTTTTTTCTTCCGCAAGGGCAAAAATATCGTCAATGGTACAGTATTCTTTTACTGCGGCAAAAGCCGCAATTCCCTGATGTACAGCTCCTCCGCACAAAAAATCCAGTTTTTTCGGGTCAACTTCTTTTATAGGTATTTTTTTTTCTTTTGCTTTGGCAACAATAACCCTAACAGAACCGTTAAGTTCTCCTTTTGAAATTAAAATACTTTCTATTGCCCTACCCGAACGAATCGCTTCATTTACGGGGTTACGTCCCACAATAATATTATTTTTATTTTTATTTTCATTTTCAAATACTTCCTTTTTCAATCTTTTCACCCTGTTTCCAATTATTATATAAAATTAAATATTCACTGCTTCTAAGGCGGCTATAAAATATTTAATTCGATACGGGAAAAATTTCCCATAAAAACGACCTAATACAAAGTCCTCCGCTTGTTGAAAGCAGAGCTTTTAACGATTGCCTTAAACTAATTAATTATTATATCATAAAAAAAAGTCAAAAAGAAGTAATTTTAAGTTTTTTTTTACTTATACAGCTCCGGTGCCGAGCCGGTGCTGCGGCATAATTTATTTTAGCCATAATTAAAAATTTCGCTCAAGCCTTTTCAAAGGCTTGCGGATTCCAAAGGCGGAGCCTTTGGCGGCGCCGAGCCGGCGCAGGCGATACGCGTTGTCGCTCGCTCCGCTCGCTCGTACTGCAAGAGATAAGTACGTTCGCGCGCAATAATTTAATGTACCCATATTTAAAAGTTTCGCTCAAGGTGCGGTGCCTGCGCTAATGAGCTAATATGACAAATAATGCCATTTTAAAATAATTCATTTAAAGATATTGCAAAAGCTAATAATTTGTGATAAAGTATACATCGTGACAGTTCATTTTATAAAATAAATATATATAATATACATATATAAGATAGGAGTTTCTCTAAAATGGGTAAAGAAATGAAAAAGGCAGTAACATCTAATCTTGACATATCAATGTGTACAGGCTGTGCGGCTTGTGTTAATGTATGTCCCAAAAATGCTTTGACACTTGCACCCGATGATTTGGGATATTACCGCTCAACATTAAATGCCGAATTGTGTATTGACTGCGGTATTTGCAGTAATATTTGTCCCGCACTTTCACTCCCCAAAAACCAAAATGAAACCTCGCCCGCCTGCTACGCTTTTGTTGCGGCAGATAAAAACTTTTTTATGAAAAGTTCAAGCGGAGGTGCGTTTCCTGTATTCGCACGCGAAACATTTAAAAGAAACGGCAAGGTGGTCGGCGCATCGTGGAAAAACCCGCTTACCGTTCAGCATATAATGATTGACAGCGAAACCGATTTGCCCAAGCTCCAAAAATCAAAATATCTTCAAAGCTATATCGGCGATATATACAGAAAGGTTAAACAGGAACTTGACAATAACGTGTTTGTACTTTTTGTTGGCTGCCCCTGCCAAGTTACGGGTCTGAAAGCCTTCTTGAATAAGGATTATGACAATCTGCTGCTTGTTGACATATTTTGCAACCACGCGCCATCTCAAATGTTTTTCCAAAAATTTATCCAAAGCAGTTTCCCCGACGGTATAAAGGAATTTGAATTTAGATATAAATCCGATGACGAAAACTTTAATGACTATGCTTGTAAAATTACAATGCCCGACGACAGCAGCATTGTATTGGACAGACCGTCCGAAAACGACTATATCCGTGCTTTTCAAAACAATGTTATGACCGATACTCATTGCTTAAACTGCAAATATCAAAAATTGCCCCGTTTCGGCGACCTGTCCATAGGCGACTTTTGGAACGATGATTACAGAGAACGCTTTGCTGCTGAAAAAGGTATGTCGGCAATGTTGGTAAACAACAAAAAAGGACAGGCATTTCTTGACAGCATTGACCCTGAAGATATAAAGTTAATGGAGTCCGTTCCTTTAGAGGCACTGGGCAATAACGGACGTATGATGTTGACTAAAATACGCAAAAAAACAAACCAAATATTATGGCAAAATACAATAAATGAAATGACGTTTTCTCAGTCTGTTGCTTTTGCGACAAAGCCCAACCACGGAATATATGCGGGAATAGCCTCGGAAAACAATATGCCTCTTCTTTCCCACGATTCAAACTTTTTGAAATTCAATTTTGACCCGAATATATGGGAACAGCACATCATAAACGGCAAAACGACCCTTGTAATGGTAGCGCGCAATAATTACAGTCTTACCAGACAATATGTCACAATGCAGTTAAGCCGTTCTCTTGAAAAGGACAAAAGCTATACGCTGAATATGCGTTTAAAGGTAAAAACAAATTCAAATAAAATTGTTCTGTATCTCAAGGATTCGGGAACTCTCAGCCTGCAAGCCGTTACCGTTTTCAATGTTCCCGATAACAGCGAAAACAAGTATATTAAAATAAAAAAGAATTTTGTACCTAACTCCGATATATACGACCAAATCGCTTTTGTATCAAAACAATTTAAAGACAACGGTTCTTACATTGTTTTCGACTACATTTATATTACGGAAACCTAAAAACAACAAAGTCGTGTTAAAATAACACTGCCCCCGCATTGTGCGGGGGATATTTTTTTGCCGATTATAAAATATAATCGCCTTTGTCAAAATATTCTTCAAACCATACATTAGGTGCGGTAAAACTTCTGTTATTAAGATAATTCAAAATACCGCCGTCCGTTGAAAATTTAAATGAAATCTTATATGAATAAAGTGCCTGCCATTTGTATCCCATTTTACGGTTAATTTCATTTTTTCCGTACTTTCCGTCCCCGAGAAGCGGGTGTCCTATACTTGCAAGATGCGCCCTTATTTGATGCGTCCTTCCCGTAAGCAAATCTACCTCCAACAGGCTTAGTCCGTTTTTTTCGGCAAGCACACGGTACTTTGTTTTAATTATTTTCCCGTTGGGCATTGGTTTTTTTGATATATATACTTTGTTCTTTTTTTCGTTTTTTTCAAGATACCCAACCAACAACGACTGCTTTTTCTCAAATATCCCGACCGCTATACACAAATATATCTTTTCAAGCTCACGATTCTTTACCTTTTGATTCATAATTCTAAGACCTTCCGAATTTTTTGCCGTAATTACAATTCCTCCCGTATTCCTGTCAATACGGTTGACTAAAGCGGGCGCAAAAGAATTTTCCTTCTTTGGGTCATACTCATTTTTATCATATAAATAATGCTTTACACGAGCAATCAACGAATCAAAATGATAATTTTCATCGGGGTGGACAATCAATCCCGGCTTTTTGTTTATCAACATTATGTTTTCGTCCTCATACACTATATCCAGCTTCGCAGGTGCTTTTAAAAAATCGTATTCGTCAGGCGTTTCTTCAAAAAACTCGTCCTTTATATACAGTGTAAGCACATCTCCTGTTTCCAGACGGCTCGATATTTCACACCGCTTTCCGTTCAGCTTTATGTATTTTTTGCGAATGTATTTATACATAAGCGATGCAGGCATATTTTTGAACCGTTTTGTGAGAAATTTGTCCAGCCTTTGTCCGCTGTCATTTTTCCCGATTTCAATTTGTTTCATAACAACATTCCTTTTTATCTTTTGTTTGAAATTATATCATAAACCGCATAAAATATAAACAGATATTTTAAATGCGGTAAGTCTATTAATTTTTTCTTGCTGTTTTTCAATATCACGATTCAGCTCGGATTGATTTTTTTCAATAAAATTATTAAAAATCACCTCTAAAATCGCATATAATATATTATAGCAATTGCTTGACATTGTATATACAAATTGCTATAATAGGTGATAGAAAGAGGTGTTGAAAATGACACAGATTAATTTTAGAATTGATGATGCCGTTAAAGAAAGGGCAGAAAGCGCTCTAAAGGATATGGGTCTTACAATGTCTGCGGCTATTACAATGTTTTTAACAAAGGTTGGCAGGGAAAGGCGTATTCCGTTTGAAATCACCGCTGATCCATTTTACTCTAAAGATAACATTGATTACCTTGAAAATGTAATGTCCGACGTAAAGGAAGGTCGTGCCAATTTTAGTGAACATAACTTGATAGAGGCAGACGACGAATGAAGCTCTTATGGGAAGATCGAGCTTGGGACGATTACGTTTATTGGCAGGGAAACGATAAGAAAACCTTAAAACGTATCAATAGTCTTATAAAAGATATTTGCAGAGATCCATTCAAAGGTATAGGAAAACCTGAACCACTAAAAAACAATCTTCAAGGTTTGTGGAGCAGAAGAATTGATGATAACGGAAATCGAATTGTTTATTATTTTGAAAACGAAACCGTTCACATAATCTCGTGCAGAGGACATTACAATTTTTAACATTCAAACTCCGACTGAGCAATCAGTCGGAGTTTTTTACAGGTATTATCCTCTTAGGCAAAACCGCCTTTCAATAAAGTAAACCTTACCGTAAATAGTGCTGTAATCTATATTATGATGTATCACCACTTTAGGCAGTAACGTATATCGGGGTTAAATGTCAAAATCATACACTGTTACTAAGACAGGACAGTTGACTAAATACTAAGTAACACAAACAAATACAAAACATATTATATTTATGAATAAAAATGAAAGGAGATTTTTTATGGATGTAATAAAAGAACTTCAAAATTCGGAATTTTTTATACAGCCTATTCCTAAAAATGCCACGGTTACCATGGCTTATGTACCGTTTCAAAATGCAAAAAAGCTGTACTCCCCCGAACACGGTATACAAATGGGAACAATTTTTCCCGATTTGAACAAGCCGTTTTCACCGGACTGCAAGAATGGAGGAAACGACGATGACCGAACGTGAACGTTTATTAAGAAATCTTGCATCTTACGACTTTGCCGTATATGATCTTCATATATATCTTGACACTCACCCGAATGATACAAGTGCTTCAAAGGCACTTAACGAATATATGAACAAAAGTGATAAACTGCGCGCTCAGTTTGAAGAGAAGTTCGGACCGCTTACAACATCGGACAAAGACGGTAACCGTTGGTCTTGGATTGCCGATCCTTGGCCGTGGGACACACAGGAGGGATGATTATATGTGGGCATACGAAAAAAAACTTCAATATCCCGTTAACATTAAACAAACAAATCCCGCTCTGGCAAAAATAATTATAACACAATACGGCGGTCCCGACGGAGAGCTTGGAGCGTCACTTAGGTATCTAAGTCAGCGATACTCCGTTCCATATCCGGAAATAAAGGCTATATTAACGGATATAGGAACAGAAGAACTGGGTCATCTGGAGATGGTCGGTACCATTGTATATCAATTGACCAAAAATCTTACAATGGACGAGGTAAAAAAAGCCGGTTTCGGCGATTATTTTGTGGACCACACCTCAGGAGTTTATCCCACCGCCGCAAGCGGTTTTCCTTACACTGCGGCATCAATGCAGGTAAAAGGCGACATTATAACCGACCTTCACGAGGACCTTGCCGCGGAGCAAAAAGCCCGCACAACCTATGACAACATTCTGCGGTTTTGTGACGACCACGATGTAAAAGACGCAATACGCTTTTTGCGCGCTCGCGAAGTAGTCCATTACCAAAGATTCGGTGAAGCTCTCCGTATTGTAACAGACAAACTTGACAGTAAAAATTTCTATGCTTTTAATCCGGAGTTTGACAAGTGCGAAAATAAAAACAAACCGCCAAAATCCTGAACTGCGTTTAAGGAAAAATTCATTCCAAATGATTTTCGGCACGTTGACCGTGCCTGATGTTTTAAAATTAAGTGGGCTGCCGCACTGCGTTTATTTTGTACGCTTTTGCGGCAGCCCCTTAAATCATTCAGTTTATTGGAATAATTATTTTTGGGATAGAAAGAACAACGCAGACGGCTGAAATAACACAACCGACAATAAACAAAGCACTGTTGGCAGCACCTTTTGAGGACGCAAGCCTTAAACAAATTCCTTTTTTCAAAGGATAGAAAATACAAACCTTTTTCTTGTTAAGCATATCAATCGCAATGTGTGAAATAAATCCTGCGGCAAAATACGGAGCCGCCAAACCGAAAATCATTCCGATACAAATTGTAAGTAATACACAAGCCAAAATCGAGTGCATAAATGTACGATGATTTGTTTCTTTTCCAAAAGCACATATAACCGTAAAAATTAAAGCGGAAATTACAATCCTCAAAATATCCCCGTTTTTCATCATTAGGTCTGATATTCCTATATGAAATATCAATTCCGAAATAACTATCGCAACAACAAGCACCGCCGCGATAGCCGTCAATATATTCGCTTTTTTATGTGAATCACTTGTGTCAATATCTATGTCGGGCAGCAAACCTCCCAACGCACCTGCACCGATGCCGACAACCAAAGAAAGTAAATCTTCGGGAGGATTTACAGCCAGCGCGGCTGCCACTCCTATTGATAAATGAGTATACTCCAGCATAATTTTAACCTCCGCCAAAAGCAGCTTTAAACAAACCGACTGCCAAAGACTTTTTGAGCTTTGGCAGTCATTTTTAACGAAAAAATGTATACAAACATTAACGCGGGAATAAATTTTTGTTTTTGTGATTTTTAATTCGGATATAACAAAACAAGAAAATGTTCAACCGCCGAATAAGCCTACCGCGCAAAAAATTTGTCTGTTGAAAAAAGTATTTTTATTGACGTCCTTAATATTGCCTAATAAAGTCTGTATCAGTCCTCGTCGGGTTCCTCCGGCATATCCCAGTTGTGATATACGTTTTGAACATCGTCGTTTTCATCGAGCATATCGAGCAGCTTTTGCATTTTTTCGGCAGCCTCGGGGTCATCAATTTTTGTGTAATTTGAGGGAATCATTGAAACATCGGCTGAAACAAATTCGTATCCCTTTGCTTCCAAAGCCTCCATAACGGCACCGAAATCGGAGGGTTCCGTGTATATTTCAAATACGTCGTCAGAATCAGACGAAAAGTCGGCGGCTCCGGATTCCAAAGCGTCCTCCATAACCTTATCCTCTTCGTTGCCCTCTTTTTCTATTACAATAACGCCCTTTTTTTCAAACATAAAGGACACGCAGCCTTGTGTTCCCAAATTTCCGCCGTATTTGTCGAAATAGTGCCTTACATCTCCGGCTGTACGGTTGCGGTTGTCCGTAAGAGCCTCAACTATAACGGCAATACCGCAGGGACCGTATCCCTCGTATGTTATTGATTCATAATTGCTTGCGTCGTTTGAACCGGCTGCTTTTTTGATTATTCTTTCAATATTGTCGTTAGGTACATTGTTAGCCTTGGCTTTTGCTATACATTCACGCAGCTTTGAGTTTGATGACGGGTCGGGACCGCCTCCCTCACGAACCGCAACGGCAAGCTCACGTCCTATTTTTGTAAAAACCTTTGCTCTTGCTCCGTCGGTTTTTTCTTTTTTGCGTTTTATTGTACTCCATTTTGAATGTCCTGACATAACAAAAAATCCTCCTGTAAATAATATCCTAAATATTTTAGCATAAACACACTTCAATATCAAGTCTGCCGAGGCTTAACGATAATAGCGTCGGATAATGTTTTTTCTTTCTTCGGGGTGTTTTTGCATCCAATCATACTTTAACTTATCATCTTTTATGCAAACAATCAAATCCAGTACAACATTAGCATTTTAGCTTTTTTCTTCTTTTTCAAAATCAACTACATAAATTTATGAATTTTCAAAAGTATATTTATTGAAATCTTCTGAATAGTAATACAAAATCCAATTTATAATTTTTGTTATTGGAATTACAAGCAGAGCAAATAAAAATACTTATACAACAGCACAACAATAAAAGCGTTTTGTGTAATTTCTTTAACTTCAACTTTTCATATCCTCTATGAATAATTGTTCATTTACCATTTATGCTTACAAGCCTTGCATTCGTATTGCTTGCCAATTTTAGATGAAGCAAGTCCCAAAGTAGCAACTGAAACACCTCTATTAAGTGTTGATATTTTGCTTACATTTTTAGAGCCGCAAACAGGACACTTCGGCATATTTTCCTGCTGCTTTATTTTAGCATTTCGTTCAGCTTCTAATCTTTTCTTTAATTCATCCTGTTCACGAATTACTTGTCTTTGATATTCTTCAAAATTGTTTTTTGATAAATTATATGTAGCCATTCTTCTCGAAAATAAGTATATTGCATAGCAAAGAATCCCTAATCCAAAAACAATTAAAAATCCACCTTGAAAATGCGGGTCTCCATTGCCGTGAGCTAAACTATATTCAGCTTCCAAATTTGATACATTGGACATACTAAAGCCCAGTAATGTAATTAAAGCAGAAATAACAGTAACTACTATTGGTGCTACTAATTGTGGTTTTTCCAATTTTGGGACATTTTTTATGCGTTCTTCTTGTCTGCATTTTTCTTCAGCCTCAAATTCCTGTCTGCGAATTTCAGCTTGTTTTTCATATTCAATACGTATTTCTTCTAATCTTATTTTTGTATAATGCTCCTTAACACCATAACCGCAATTAGGACAACTTTCTGCTGCATCAGATACATTTTCTTTACCACATTCAGGACATTTAACAAGTGCCATATAAAACAACCTCCATATATGATATTTACTTTTTATATTTATTCAAAACAAACAACAAAATTGCAGCTATAATTCCTGCAACAACAGCAATTCCAAAACCAACTTCATCATTTTTGCAAATCTTATTGCTGTTTTTACAAGATTTTTGGCAACGCCACGCCTACGAAATCCCTGAACTGTATAGATACTTGAAAGCAGTCCGATACGACCGGTCTGACACGAATAATACGGAGGCTTTTCCACAATAGACATACCGCAAGTTCCGACAATTTCTCCCTCGTGAACTGCAATCCACGCACGAAAACTCCGATCATCAAAGTGTCGGTTGTAGTAATCCTTCAACGCCGGAGCAATGTCACACACTTCCTTTGCACCCTCCTCACGAAGTTGACGAATACGCATATCCACAAGAACATCAATTAGATCTATACCGGGCAAAATCTTGTCGGCGTTTTCCTTTGTTATGGTACGAATATCAATATGACTCTTCGCTCTTTCAATACTTTCCCGCATTTCATTTATCAGAAAATCCTCAAATTTTCCAAGACAAGGCTCTTCTTTCAAGTATTCCATATAGTCGAAATCAACGAGAAAAACCTCTCCCGTTGCTGCTCCTCGGCACATCAGCACAAGCATCATAGTGCAGCCCGCTGTTCCGATTACAATGCCTCCTGCAAGCATACGTTTTTCCATATCGCCGGTATAATCACCATTTATATCTGCCTCAGCATACTTTTCACCGAACTCTTTCCATATATCATCAGAAAGACTGTGGTCAAGCATAGGCGGAAGTTCTGTATCATCATCTTCTGTAATTTTTTTAGCCATATTCTCTCGAATACGTTCCAAAGAATAAATATGATAATGTCCATACCGACCGCCGTTTCCGAGTTCTGTCAAATAGCGGACGTAATTTTCCGGAAGAGTTATGTGCATATCCCGTTCAAAGGCACGGACTTCTTTAATCTTTACCGGAGTATTGTTTACCGGAGTATTGCATTTATAAAAATATTGATAGTGCGAACGTTCATCTATTAGTTTTCTCATTTCTTCAATAAAACTCATAAACTCATATTCCTTTCGTACATACTCTGACATTTACTATATACAAATTTCAACTGTCCGATAGACATTACCGCCTAAACTTGCGCTATATCACGGGGTGACTGACAGCACCATTTACGGCAAAATATACTCTATTAAAAAGAGATATTGCGTAAGAGAGTAATACCTGTTCCAAACAAGGTCGTATTTTTTCTTCTTAAAAGAGAGCTAAATACACTCTTTCTGATTTTCGAGAATTATCCTATATCCGACAATCAAATTATTAAAAACAAATCGAACCGTCTATGATTTAAGAACAAACTTTCCGTATATACAATCGTATTGTACCGTACATATTATTCAAAAATATAATAATATTCTTGAAGCGATGCAAGAGACAGATATTCGTTGTCGGCAACAATCAGATGATCCATTAAACGTACATTTATGGATAATAGAGCTTTTTTAAGAGTGATTGTTGCTTTAATATCGTTTTTTGACGGGAGCGGTATTCCGCTTGGATGATTATGTGCAAGTATTGCACCGCTTGCGTTGTATTTAACGGCAAGCTGGATTATTTTTCTTGTATAAATTTCAGATGCGTTTACAGAACCCTTGCTTATAATTCCGCAGTACAATTCCTTGCCTTTTGCATCGAGCAAAAGCAAAAGTACCTGTTCATCCTCCGCAGAAATAAAATTAGGTATTATTCTGTCACCGATATTGTCATCGGTAATGATTTTATGTTCATTACTGAACTTATCATTTATGTATAGGCTGGATATGGGCGGAATCAATTTTAAAAGTACCGCCGCATTTTGACTCAATCCGCAATCAATCAAAACATTTGTGGGTGCATCTAAAACAGCAGAAAACGAACCAAATTTATTAATGAGCTTGTGTGCAAGTTCGTTCGTATCCCTACGGGGAACTGCATAGAACAAAAGCATCTCAAGTACCTGATGATCGTTGAAATTATCAAGTCCGTTTAAAAGGAACTTCTCTTTTACACGTTGTCTGTGTCCTTCGTGGAGTTTATTCTGTTCGGGCATATATATCACCTTTCAGATATGGCATTAATCCGAAATTTATAAACATTTATTATAAATAATCTGTCGGATAAATGTCATTATCGTTTTTATTTGACAATATTATACTATATGAACCGCAAAATTGGTAGTAATAATTTAATAATTTATAGTTAATTTATTATAATAATATGTAAACTACCCATTGTCTAAAACCGATGTAATTTTTGCTTCATCGACCTCGTAACCTACTATTTTTACAGGCGTTAATTCGAGAGGCCCCTGCCCTATATGTTTTTTATACTATCTGTTTAAGACCTTCCGCTCACGCCTTGAATTGCGTTTTTTAAGTTAAACAAACGCCTCAATCACGGTCTTACCTTGGACTTTCTTTTTGGTCAATCCGTTATTCTTTTTCTTGTTGAAGCTGTAAGTAAGCATATAACCCTTGTCCAAATGATAGTAGTCAAGATAATCGGTAAGCTGTACCTCGCCCTTTTCGTGATACGCTTTACCGCGCCAAATTTTAAGTTCAACAACAAATCGCTCGCCGTGATAATCTATAACAATATCCATTCGTTCGTTGTTTCGTGTTCTGCTTTCAACATAATAATTACCCGTTCCGTTGATAATAGGTCTAATGAAAAGCAGAAATTTTCTTCTCCCCTCTTCTTCGTCAAAAACATCTGATTTCCCATCATAAATATCATCAAACACAGTAACATAGCGTTCCAACAGTTTTTCCATATTAAGATGACCGTTTTCAATGATGTTTTCTTTGCTATTTGAACCTAAATGTGAAACATAGCTGTCTTTCACTTCATTAAGATTCAGAAAATAGTTATAAAACATTACTTCAAATATTCTGTTTGCAATTGAAAGTGAGCCGTCCTTATTAATTATAAACCCATACATTTCGCCGTCCATAGCAGGAATATTATATTGATTGTACGGAATCCGTTCTCCGTCAAACAAAATTCGCTGCAAAACCGTTCTTAACGGTTCATTGTCTTGACACTCCCCACGGCTAAAGCCGGGGGATTCTTGCTTTGCCGACCGTCGCCCGCTGACGCGGGTCTTACATAGTCTCCACAAGCGTTGGGTTCGGGCGTGTCCCGCCCTACCATG
>CANQBK010000028.1 GCA_947589485.1 uncultured Clostridia bacterium
TCGCGCGGCATAAGTTTATGTACCCATAATTAAAAGTTTCGCTCAAGCCTTTTCAAAGGCTTGCGGATTCCAAAGGCAGGGCCTTTGGCGGGTTTTTAAGGGCAGAGCCCTTAAAATAATTGATATAAACAAATTCCGCAATACGGTTCAGTTCGATTGCGGAATTTGATAAATATTTTTTATTTTATAGCTTAGTCTTCGTAGCTTTGTTCAAATTTGTCGCTGCAATCGTTTTTACTTGAATTGCTCGAATTGCTTTTGCTGTTGCTTGCGCTGCTTGTGCTCTGCTTGTTCTGGCTGTTCTGTGCAGAATTTTGTTTTTTTGATTTGCTCATTTAAATCACCGCCCTTCGATTTTATTTTTTACGAAAATTATATATTTATACGCTTTAAAAATAAATTTAAAAAACAAGGAGAAAAAATATGAACCTGCCGCAGGATTTTCTTGTCGAAATGAAAGATTTGCTAAAAGACGATTTTGAAAAATATTTAGAGCTTTTGGGTCAATCTCCTTTTCGAGGAATAAGTATAAACAGGATCAAAGCTGAACCGGAAAAACTGATTCCGCTTTTACCCTTTAAAACCAAAAAAAATCCGTATTACGATGACGGATATTATATATGCTCAAATGAAAGCGGAATAGGAGATTTGCCTTTGCACCACGCCGGAGCATTTTATGTTCAGGAACCGTCTGCGGCATCTGCCGTTTCTTTACTAAATATTCAAAAGGGCGATAAAGTCCTCGATCTTTGCGCCGCACCGGGAGGAAAGTCGGCACAAATTGCGTCAAAGCTGAACGGAAGCGGACTTTTGTGGTCAAATGAAACGGTGAAAAAACGGTCAAAAATTTTATTGTCAAATTTTGAACGTATGGGAATAGCTAACGGTGTTGTATCCTCGTGTTATCCTGAAATATTGTGCGAAAAACTCTCAGGATTTTTCGATTCGGTACTTGTTGATGCGCCTTGCTCCGGAGAGGGTATGTTCCGCAAAAATCCCGATGCCGCTTTAGAGTGGAGCAAAGAACACGTTGCCGCCTGTGCAAAGCGTCAGCTCAGTATACTTAAATCCGCCTCAAAATGCGTCAAGGCAGGCGGTATTTTGGTTTATTCGACCTGTACTTTCTCTAAAGAGGAAAACGAGGATATTGTCAGTAAATTTCTTGAATGTTGTCCCGAATTTGAGCCTTATGAAACATACGAAACCATTGGAAGAAAAACGGAATATAAAAATGCCGTAAGGATAACCCCCATTGAGGGCGGTGAGGGACATTTTGCCGCACGGTTCAGAAAAAAAGACGGATATAGCAATGAAAAAAATATTGACACTTATACCTGTAAAATAAAAAAGGATACACAAATTCTTATTGATAAATTTCTTGACGATATTTTTGTTGTGCGTCCAAGGCTCCGTTATAATGTTGTCGGCTCCAAGATTTATCTTTTGCCCGATGATATGCCGTTTGTTGACGGTGCAGGTGTTATTCGTGCCGGTGTGTTTGCAGGTGAAACAGCCAAAAATCGTATAGAGCCTGCACACGCACTGTTTATGTCGTCAAAGCCGTCGTCATTGAGAAGAGTTGTTTATATTTCTTCGGAGGATAAGCGCATTGACGATTTTTTGAAAGGTTTGGAAATTGACTGCGATTGTGAGAACGGTTATGCGGGAGTTGCGTATTGCGGTATAATTGTAGGTTTTGGAAAATGCTCAAACGGACGTCTTAAAAATAAATATCCAAAGGGACTAAGAAAAAACGTATGATTTTGTATCCTGTAATTTAAAATCAGTGTTTTTAAAATAACAGTTATTAGTGACCGAAATTGTGAGGTTATGACGATGTGGAAAAAACCGGATAATGAAAAGTACAATGAACTGACGGAAATTATAATTAAAAATATGCTTTTGAAAAAAACAGAAGTCGTGAAAATATCTTTTGAAGTTTTTCTCTGCTTTTTAATATTTTTTATATTAAGTCTTTATTCCATCGGCGATAATATGTATATTTTATATGGTTGCTTGACGGCTGTAACTTTGGCGTTGTCTATTGTCATTACGATTGTTTCGGTAAAAAGTTACAAAAAGCAGAAATACAAACTGAAAGAAAATGCCGCCGAATACTGCGAAGTGGTTCTGGCAAATAAAATTCGTTCGGAAGATTCCATAACGCCGAAAACAAATAAATTGTTTGTCGTCGTAATTTTAAATGACAGACATATTACCGTCAGATGTACCGAAGAAGTGTTTGCAAGATGTCAAGAGGGTGATATACTGTATTTGGTCGATATGCTCGGTACAAGAGCCGCAAATAATGGGGCGTGTATCGCTGTTATGAAAGATGAGCCCGAATCCGTTTATGCTAAACTGAACAGGAACAGACTTCGCTTTCACATACGCCCCGACCAAAAGGAAATTGTTTATAAAGAAGAATATAAATGTATTTTTCTCCATTTAGCTCCTATTATCGGAATATTACTTTTAATTGTATTGATAAAATTTTGTGCTGTTTCATTTCCCTCATATCATACGACTACATATATTTTTGAACTTATATGCTGGTTTTTATTGGTATTTATGGTATTTTCAAAGTTTCAGAAAATTGCAAAAATAATTTCAATGCTGAAAAAGATAAAAGATGACGAAATTATCTGTGAACGATATTATTATATTAATTCGGAATTTTTTCAATACAAATATGAAATTATATATTATTACGAATGCAAAGAAAAACTTACGGGAGAAGTATTTGTTTTGAAAAGCCGATTTAGTTTTAAGGGAAAATACGGTCAATCGGTATTTGCCGTTTTTTATGATAAAAATAATGTTAAACTTTACAAATATTAGGTTATAAGCAAACAGATTAAATCCCATTAGGTTTTATAGAATAAAACGTCAAATAAAAACGGCGCCGAACGGTAAAAGTTTCGGCGTCGTTTTTTAATCCGATTAATAAGTGTCCCGCTCATATAAGCGAAACGTATGCGGCTGATTATGCCGCTTTATTTGATTACGGTAAGAGCGTTTTTCATTTCCTTTTCTGATGTTTTGTTTTTTAAGAAATCGTATGAATACAGCATAAAGCCGTTTGTTTCAAGTGTTCTGCTTAATTCTATCTGTGTTTTTATATTGTTGTCGGCAAGGAGCCACGTTCCGCTGTCTGCATCGGTTCCCGCTTTATAAATTCCAAGTCCGAAATACAGCTTTACACTGCTCTCGGTAACGGTTTTCTTCCATTGGTCGGCAAGAGTGGCGAATGGAAATGTCGGGTGTTTGTTTGAAACGTAGATTTGCGGACATATATAGTCTATATATCCCCTTTGTGAACACCAGGTATATATATCCGCACCTATTTTATTGTTGTTGTCAAAGTTGCATTGAGGTGCAATCCCGAACATAACATTGTTGTCGATGCTGTGTACGGCACTGTAAATTCCTGAAACAAGAGTATTTATGTTGGTTTTTCTCCAGTCTGCCTGTGAAAGACCGTTGTATCCGTCCTCTATTGTGTCAAGGTAAGCATTGTATGTCTGTGAATCGTAAAATGTTTCCTCCGAGGGATAGAAATAATCATCAAGCTGTACGCCGTCAACATCATATTTTTTAACGATTTCAGCAATTCCGTCGATTATAAGTTTTCTTACTTCGGGATAGGCGGGATTGTAATAAATGCCCCCGTTATATTCAAATGTATAATCGTTGTTTGAGTTGTCCCCGTCATTTTTCCACTTTATATAAGGATTGCTGTCAGCAAGCGGGTTTGGGTTGGTACCCGTACTTATTCTGAACGGGTTTACCCAAGCGTGAACGGACAGACCCTTTGAATGTGCCGCACTTACTATATATTGCAGTGGGTCGTAATTTACATTTTTACCTTGTGTTCCGCTGATTATATGTGAAAACGGGAAATATTCCGAAGGATATATGGAATCTCCAAAAGGGCGTACCTGTACAATTATCGTATTGAGCTTGTTATCAACGCATGTATTTATTATTTCGTCAATTTTGTTTCTAAATGCACTCTCGCTTCTGTCCGTACCGCCCATATCAAGTGTGAAGTAAGGAATCCACACCGCCCTCATTTCACCGTTTATGTTTATGTGTACGGCGGTTGATTTTGGTTGATACGCCGATGTATTGTTTTGCTCCGTTGACGGCTTGTTTTCCGTGACATTATTTTCCGTTTGTATCGGCTCCGGTTCCTGTTCTTCCGAGGGTACGGCGGTTTCGACAATTATTTTTTCGGTTAAGTTTTCGGGTTTTGTTTCGGAGGGTTCGGGGCTTGGCTCGGTATCGGAAATAACACTTTGACGGCGTTGAACGCTTTCCGGAGCAGAATCTTTTTTATTATCGGATTTTGATGTGACCTTTTTTTCGGGTTTGCTTTTCAAAGAGCTTTCCTCTTTATTTTTAGAGGATTCGGGGCGTGAACTTTCTGTTTTGGATTTTTGAGTTTTGCTTGATTCTTCTTTTGAAAGGACGGATATTTCAGTCGGTGCGGCGGCGCTTTTTGAAACGGTTTCCGATTCGCCGTGTTTTGTGACCAACGATACGGACACTACACATACGACCAGGATTGCAATTGATATTGCAATCGGCTTTAAATGTTTAAAAAATTGATTCATAATAAACACAACCTTGATTTTAATCTGTTACCAATATATAATATAATTGATAAAAAAATGACGGAGGAAATTTATGCAGCAGTTTTATTACCTTATTATTATTGCTTATGCGGCGGCTGCGAATATTGCGGCTGTTTCTCTGACGGTTTATGACAAATACGCCGCGCGAAAAAAACATAGGCGAATATCCGAAAAAAATCTTCTTATTGCGGCGGCTCTCAGCGGCTGCGTTGTGATGTATGCAACAATGTGTATCATACACCATAAGACAAGGCACAAAAAATTTATGATTGGAATCCCTGCAATATTTATTGCTGAAGTTGCCGTTGCGGCTGTAATATATTTCGTCTTAGTTAATGTGTCGGGATAAAGGTAATTAACTTTAATTAATTTGTATGATAATGCCGCACTTTGTTTTGTACATAGATTTTGCCGTATATTGAGTTTTGTTATATAATATACCTGATTTTGGAAATGTATAAGTTAGTAAAATGAATATTTTGATTTAATCTGTATCGTATTTTAACAATTAATGTATTTTATTGGTATGATATGAAATATTATACAATTATTATAAATAAAAAACAATAATTTAGAGCAAAAAATATAATTTTATAACCAAAAAGAAAGGAATTGATGTTATGTCGGAAATATCAACAGAAACCGTAAAGAAAACCGTTGAGGCTCTGAAACGAAACAATATGGAGGCGTTTTTTTGCCAATCTGCGGAAGAGGTGCCGACGCTTGTAAAAAATCTGATGAAAAAGGGCGATACCGTGACCCACGGAGGTTCGGTAACACTTGAACAGACAGGCGTTACAAAGCTGCTTGCAAACGGGGAATACAACTATCTTGACCGCAATGCTCCGGGACTTACACGGGAGCAAATTGAGGAAATTTACAGAAAATCGTTTACGGCAGACGTTTATCTTACAAGCGCAAATGCGGTAACCGAAAGCGGCGAATTGTATAATGTTGACGGAAATTCAAACCGTGTTGCCGCAATACTTTACGGACCCAAAAGCGTTATAGTGGTAGTGGGATACAATAAAATTGTAAAAAATATAAACGATGCGGTTGCAAGGGTAAAGCGTTGTGCGGCTCCTCAAAATACAGTTCGGCTTAATTGCGACACATACTGTGCAAAGACAGGAAAATGCGTATCTCTTGAAAAGGAGGGCAGTATGCTGCCTGACGGCTGTAGAAGCGAACAGAGAATATGCTGCAATTATGTTGTTTCCGCAATGCAGCGTCAAAAGAACAGAATCAAGGTAATAATAGTGGGCGAGGAACTGGGATATTAATTATTAATTCGGAAAGGGGACGTTAATATGCCTACGCCGCATATAGGTGCTGAAAAAGGGGATTTTGCCAAAACTCTTATTATGCCCGGAGACCCCCTCAGAGCAAAATACATTGCCGAAAATTTTATTTCAAATGCAAAACAGGTGAATGAAGTCAGAGGAATGTTGGGATATACCGGAACATATAACGGAAAACAGGTTTCCGTTATGGCGAGCGGAATGGGTATGCCGTCAATGGGGATATACTCATACGAGCTTTTTAAATTTTATGATGTGGAAAGCATTATCCGTATAGGAACAGCCGGAGCGATAAGCGAAAAATTGAAACTCAGAGATATTGTTCTTGCTATGTCGTGTGCGACCAATTCCAATTTTGCATCACAATACCGCTTGCCGGGCGTTCCTGCACCGACGTCGGATTACGGGCTTTTAAAGACGGCGGAAGAGCAGGCAAAAAAACACGGTATAAATGCTTATGTGGGCAGTGTTTTTTGTTCAGATACATTTTACAACGATTCATATTCTGTTGCGGATTGGAGAAAATTGGGTGTGCTTGCAATAGAAATGGAAAGCGCCGCACTTTATCTTAATGCGGCAAGAACAGGGAAAAAGGCATTGTGTATTTGTACCATTTCCGATTGTCCGCTTACGGGAGAGTCGTGTTCCGCCGAGGAAAGGCAGTTAACCTTTGACGATATGATAAAAATAGCTCTTGATTGCGTACAATAATTAACGGAAGTGCGCCGAATATGCTTTATTATTTTTATAAAGGCGGACAGCGGCTTTAGAAATAAAACGTGACGATAAAATATTTTGGAGGATAATAATTATGAATAATTCTTATTTATATACGGGGAAGCCGATAATACCGAAGCTCTCTCTCAAGGTCGGCGATAAACAGCTCGAACCCGATACCGATTTTGATATGGAAATAACCGATAATGTTAATGCGGGGACGGCGCATATAAAAATTCAAGGCAAAGGAAAGTTTAACGGAACAATAGAAAATACATTTACTATTGAGCCTGTACCCGCAAAATCGTTGTCTTTTTATGCCGACAATACGGAGTTTATATATGACGGTAAGCCTCATACAATGCACATAGAGGTAAGGTTCGGCGATACCGTTCTTGAGGAAGGCAGGGATTACAGTGTGGAATACGAAAATAACATTGACCCCGGCAAAACAAACGCAAAATTGAGTTTCAGCGGAAACTTTACCGGCGCCGTGAATATTCCGTTTACAATAAAAAGTATGTTTGTCAACACATCGACCGTTTCGTCCGAAATTATCAATTATACGGATAAAATTACGGTTACGGCATCGGCTGACGGAGGTGTGGAGCCGTATGAGTATGCGTTTTATGTAAGACAGAAAAATATTGAAAAATGGAGATGTATTTCTGATTACAGCGATAAAAATGTATGTTCTTATATCCCGCCGTCTATAACGGGCTATGTAATAAATGTAAAGGTGCGTGACACCAACGGGAATATTGCGGAAAAAAGTCTGCCGTTCAGTGTAAAATCGACCCTTAAAATTGATTGCAAATTATCCTCTGATGTTGTAAAGTGTTCACAACCCGTTATTGTCACAACGGAGATGGACGAAGACCCCAAAGATTTTTCATTTAAGTATTTGGTAAGAAAAACTACCGAAAAGAAATGGACATTGCTTACAAAAGAAAAAAATCTTGCAAGCATTGAATATATTCCTGACGAAATCGGAAATTACAGTATGTGTATAATAGTGGGCAACGGTAAGGACAAGAATACCAAGAAGTATCTTAAATTTACGGTTAACTGAAAATAATCTGAATAATATTTCCCAAGACCTTTCTGTACGGATATACGTTATCAGCATTTATTTTGTTTATTTATTCTTATTTTTGTCAATAATAAAATAAAAATCCGACGGAGGCAAAAATGGAAATAATTAAGGTTATATTAACGTCACTTTTATCCGCATTAACATTGTTTATAATTGCAAAACTTATCGGACATAAGCAAATATCCCAGCTTGATTTTTTCGACTATATAACGGGAATAACCGTTGGGTCTATGGCGGCGGAGCTTGCAACCGATTTGGAAACGCCGTGGAAACCGTTTATTGCAATGGTAGTTTACGGTATTATTACGATAGTTTTAAGCGTACTGACAAGAAAGTTTCCGACTTCAAGAAAATATATAAACGGTTCGCCGACGATAATTATGGATAACGGAAAATTATATCGGCAAAATATGAAAAAGGCAAAGTTAGACCTTAGCGAATTTCTTGTTATGTGCAGGCAAGAGGGGTACTTTAATATTAATGATATACAAACAGCCGTTTTTGAATATAACGGTAAGCTGACGGTTTTGCCCGTAAGCGGCAAGCGTCCCGTAAATCCCGATGATATGAATCTTTCGCCTCAGCAGGAATATATAAATACCGAAATTATTATGGACGGAAGAGTAATGAGCGGCAATTTGAAAAGAATGGGTCTTGACAAAATATGGCTGCAAAAGCAGCTTGAAAGTCAAGGCTTCCATAGTGCCAAAGAGATATTTCTCGGTATTTGCGACAAGGATAACAAGGTTTATTTTTTCAAAAGGCAATAATTATAATGTTAAGGCTCTGCGCCAAATGCAGAGCCTTTGGCAGGTTTTAGGGGCAGAACAGTTAATCGCAGGCGAGGGGTGATATTATGGATTTTAAAGTTGATGAGGATTTTGACGGTATAAGCGTAAAAAATTTTTTGAGAAATCATTGCAGCGTTTCCGCTCGGCTGCTTGCAAAGCTGAAACGAACGGAAAACGGCGTTACACGAAACGGCAAACTTATAAAAAGTATTGATATTCTGAGAGCGGGAGATGTAATCACCATATCCGTTCCGAATGATAAAAATGAAGTGGAGCCTGTAAATATTCCCGTTGATGTTGTATATGAAGACGATACCGTCATATTATTTAACAAACCGCCTTATATGCCCGTCCACCCCGTTCATAACCATAAGCTGGATACGCTTGCGAACGCAGCCGCATATTACAGCCAAAGAGCAGGCGAATATTATGCGTTCCGAGCCGTTAACAGACTTGACAGAAATACATCGGGACTTGTGCTTTGTGCCAAGAACAGCTATGCCGTCAATTTTCTTGCCAAAAATACAGAAAAGGTCTATACAGCCCTATGCGAGGGGATACTGAAAGGAAACGGTACAATAGATATGCCTTTAAGATTGAAAGAGGGGCATACGATCCAAAGAGAAATCGGAGAGGGAGGAGTTCGTGCAATAACGCACTACAAAGCTATCGTGTCCCGTTTTAATCATACCCTTGTGGAGTGTATACTTGAAACAGGACGTACACACCAGATACGAACACATTTTTCGGGAATAGGACACCCTCTTGCGGGTGATGATATGTACGGGGGAAGTACAGAGTATTTTAAACGTCAATGCCTGCATTGCTCAAAAATAGATTTTCTTCACCCAAAAACACATAAAACAATGACCGTTGTTTGTAAGCCCGATGATTGGATAGGCGAACTTCAAAATAAATTTTTGCAAACAGGTTCTTAAATGCTTATGTGCGTCATATATTTTATTATAATCGTTGTTTTGTACATATTATATTTAAACCAAAAGGATACACATAAAAATATTTATGCGGAATTAAAACCCGAATTTAATGTTAAACAACAGCGTTGAATAATTAATGTTAAGGAATACATAAAAAGAGCGTTTCCCGAAAAATTACAGGGAAACGCTTTGCTTTTGTAAATATCGTATATATTCACCCGCAGTGTAAATCGGGAATAAAATATAATGTGTTGAACAATACCGAACACATTTATTTAATTTAAAATGCTGTTTGGAGCAAAACAATGATTAAACACTTTTCTGCTCGGGCAAAATAGTATTGTCATTGGCAAGAGGTGACAACGGTCAACACCGATAACCAAAAATTAAACCGTGCAAAAAGCACATTAAAGTTTCGGAGTGAGAAAAGCTATGAACATCAGACGAGGAGATATTTACTATGCCGATTTAAGCCCCGTGGTGGGTTCTGAACAGGGAGGAGTAAGACCTGTCCTGATAATACAGAATAATGTCGGCAATCGGTTCAGTCCAACCGTAATCGCAGCGGCAATAACAAGCCAAAGCGCAAAGGCAAATTTACCGACCCATATAAGACTTTATGCCGATAACAGCGGTCTGTCTAAGGATTCGGTAGTGCTGTTGGAGCAAATAAGAACGCTCGACAAGCGCAGACTTAAAGAAAAAATGGGAACGCTCGGAACGTATGATATGTATAAGGTAGATGAGGCACTTTCCATCAGCTTCGGACTCGGTACTGCTGAGCAGCAAAAGCAAGCGACGTAAAATGACGTTATTCGCAGGTACATTCAAACAAAACGCGGTAACAGGCGAAATCTAAAATTAAATAAATTGGTTCAATGCCGTATTTCCGATTCAATGACACGGACAGTGTATGCCGTGAACGACAGTATTGTAAAATATGCGTTTCGGCGTAATTTGATTCGGGCGGCATTGACTTATATTTTCCGACTGATTTCTTTGACAGCGTGTGCGATAATAAGCGTGTGACGATAAAGAGGTGAATAAATATTGACGCATACCGTGTATTTGGATATTTTGTTTTGCGTTAATTTTATTATTGATTATGCCGTTCTTGCTTCGGTAAAACGCTTTTTATCGCTTAATACACGCAGGCTCCGTCTTATGTGCGGCGCGTTTACGGGAGCGTTAAGTTCGTTTGTCATATTGCTGCCGTCAATGCCGGTGTATTTGTCCTTAATGTATAATATCGTATCTGCGCTTATCTTGACGGGAGCAGCGTTTTTGCCGCTGAAGCGTTCGGTTTTTATTAAGGCAAGCGCATCATTTTTTATGGTCAGCTTTTGTTATTGCGGACTGATGACCGCAATAATTGAAATATTCGCCCCCGAAAACGTCATTGTCCGCAACAATTCCGTTTATATAGGCGTATCGCCGTTGATGCTTATTGCACTGACCCTCGTTTGCTACACGGTTATGAGGATAATTTTCAGAATTACGGGACGCGGCGTGCCTCGGAACATAAAGTGCAGGGTCAGGGTGTCTTACCGCAGCAGGCTTATTGAAACGGAAGGAACAATAGATACGGGCAATACTCTGCACGAACCCTTTTCAGGCGACTGCGTTATAGTAGGCAGAGCGGAAATTTTTAAGAGTATGCTGAACGCAGAGCAATGTATGAATTTGAAGGACGGTACAGCATTGCCGGAGGGAGTCCGTCTTGTGCCTTTCTCTTCTGTGGGCGGTTGTGGGGTTATACCTGCGTTCAAACCGGCATATATAAAAATAATAAACGGCGGCGACGAAAATGAGGTGAGTGCTTATGTTGCCTTGTGCAGTGACAAAAATATGACTGACGGGGTTGATGTGCTGGTTCCGGCAGAACTGATAATGAAAGGGAGTTGACACAGTGGGCAGCAGCTTATCGCAAAAAATAATTTCGGGATTTGTTTCGGTGAAAAGAATGTTGATGGGTTCCGACGGGATAAATTACATAAACGGACCCGAAACACTGCCTCCGCCTTTAAAAGGGGAAGAGGTTGAAGATATAATGAAAAGAATAGAGGACGGTGACGAAAGCGCCCGTGAACCTCTTATAACGCATAACCTTAGATTGGTTGTTTATATTGCGAAAAAGTTTGAATCCCCGTCTGCAAATGTTGAAGATCTTATTTCAATCGGAACGATCGGACTTATAAAAGCGGTTAATACATTTTGTCCCTCAAAAAACATTAAATTGGCGACGTATGCTTCTCGATGTATAGAAAACGAAATACTTATGTACCTAAGAAAAAGCGCCCAGCGTAAAAACGAGATTTCCATAGATGAACCGCTAAACGTGGATTGGGACGGAAACGAATTGCTTATTTCCGATATATTGGGCAGTGACAGTAATGACGTAAATGCACAGATAGAGCTTGAATCGGAACAGAACCAGCTTATGCTTGCAGTGCAAAAGCTGAACAAACGGGAACTGACAATAATGGAACTTCGTTTCGGTCTTAACGGCAAGAAAGCGCATACACAAAAACAAGTGGCGGATAAATTGGGCATATCACAGTCTTATATCTCACGTCTTGAAAAGAAAATAATAATGCGTCTTAAAGATGATATGGAAGAAAAAAATAAATGAACACAATGTATCAAAATGAATTATAATTTTGATGACAAATATACGATTTTAATAAGGGTATATTGACTTTTAAGCAAAATTCGTGTAATATAACAATAAAAACCGGAGGAGGTAAAAAAATGAAGGTGAAAAAATTAACAGCGTTTTTTCTGGCACTTTTGGTAGCCGTATCAGGTTTTGCGGCTATGCCGTACCTGTCATCGGAATTATTCGCCGCAGAAGCGGTCGATGATTCGTCCGACGGGTATTTTTACAAACAGCTGCCGGAAGAATCCAAGGTATTTTACAATGCCATGGAAAAAATGTACGAACAAGACATATTTAAAACCGGTAACGGCGATTACGATATGTCGAAAGAGGGTGACCTGACTCAGCAGCAAATACAAAGCTATATGGAAGGAAGATCTAATTTACTTTCCGTATACGGTGCGGCAAGAGATGCTTTCTATTTTGATCATCCCGACATCTTTTATGTTGATTTTTCAAATCTGTCTTTCAGGGTAACATCAGGCTCTGATGGTTACCATCTCTATTTGGGAAGCGACAGATATGACAACTACTACACAAAAGGTTTTAACAACAAAGAAGATGTTGAAAAAGCCGTAAATGAATACAATACCGCTTTGACGAATGTTGTAAATCAGGCAAAGGAGGTTACCGCCGAGGAAAATGAAAACCTGACGGTTAAAAAGATTACTTTTGTTCACGATTATCTTACAAAGCATACCTCGTACCGTCTTGAAGATGTGTGTACACCCGCTAATATAGGTTTTATACGCACAGCTTACGGTTCTCTTGTAAAGCATGAGGGTGTGTGCGAGGCATACACAAGGGCATTTAAGTCGATTATGGATAAGCTCGGTATACCTTGTGTTATGGTACAGGGAATATACCGTCACAATGAACAGGCTTCCGAGCTTCATATTTGGAACTACGTTCAGGTTGACAATAAATGGTATGCCGTGGACGTAACAATGGACGACCCGATAAACAGCAAATACGATACGAACGGTGAGGACGGATACGAAAATCAGGATTACCTTATGTCGGGTGAAACCGATATGAGCGTTCACCATGTTGCATCAGGTATACTTTCCGAAGCAAACTATATGTTCCAGTATCCTGTTCTTGAAATCGACAGTTATGGCGTTGAACGTAAAATTTACAACAACGGTCTTGAATATCGCTACAATCCCGACGGCGTAAACAGCGAGGGCGAAAAAGCAGGCGAGTATTGGGTGAGCTTCAAGGGTATGGGATACAGAGAAGCTGAAAAAAATGGTTATTACATTCTTTGGCGTTACTATGACGAAGACCCGAAAACCAAAGAGTGGCAGGTTTCGGATTGGTACTATGCTGATCCCGTACTTACACCGGATAATCCGAATTTCTATGATACCAAAACCGAACTTTATATGAATTTCCCGCAGATTAAATACGTTGAATACGGCGTTACAACACTTGCTCCGGGCAGGTCGGAATATAATCCCGACATTATTGATTTCTTCTATCAAGGAGATCCTATCCTTTTGGAAGCATCAACGGGTATGCTTTATAATCCGTCGGGTACTTATGTTGCTCCGCCTTACATAAAGAAATCTTCCCCAAGTCAGACGGGCAGACTTACAATAGGTACCGGAGCATATCATGTTGAACTTGTATATGATGATACTCTTGTTCCCACAGGAACAGAAGAAGATATAGGTCTTTCTGTTGATTGTTTGCAGTATGAAAACGGAGTCCGTGTTCATAACGAATCGGGAATAAGATACAGCAAAATTGATAATTTCCATTGGGACGGCGACAACACAATTACTTTCGACTTCACACCAAGTGAAATGTGGGAAGATGATAGTGTACTTTATGAGTTTGGCATTACAGGTCTTGTTGGCGAAAGGAGCAAAAAAGAACCTCTTAAAGCAGAGTATGTTTGCTCGCATCCATGTGCGGTATGTGCGTACAGAAGTCAGGGCTATTTCTGGAACGTTTTCGGTCAGCCCACTTTGATGGAAAATCTTGACGTTGATACACAGGATTGGGAAACAGATGACGGTCAGGCAATTGCCGATGAGCTTAAGCATCGTATGGCACTGGTCGTTACTTCTCCAAACGGTCCCGAACAGAAGAAGATAGACGATGCGCTTGCAGAATCGCCTGTTGTAGACCAAGACAAACTCCTTAAAACGGAAACATACAATATAAATCTTACTGTCTGCAAAAAGCAGGTAGTATCGACAGGTCAAGGCGTAAGAATCAGCCTCGGTTTCCCTGAGGGCTACGGTCCGGAGGACGAGGGCGTTACCTTTAAGGCTTACCACTTCTCAAAAGATGACACAGGTAAAATAACAAGCGTTGAAGAAATACCGTGCGTTATTACAAAATACGGACTTATCGTTTATTGTAAATCGTTCAGCCCGTTTGTAATTGCGGCTGTTGAAGATGACGGAACGGAAGTAACAACGAAAAAAACAGTTATACTTTCGTCTACCGACGGCGGAAAGGTTTCTGGTATCGAAAATATATCCGAATTGGCAGAGGGCGAAACAAAAACCGTCAAAATCAATGCAGATAACGGATATGTTATAGACAGCGTTGTTTATGCCGGTAAGTATCTTAATGTTGAAAACAATAAATCAATGACGTTTGAAGTAAAATACGACGAATTGAGCACGGACAGCAATATTATTGATGTTAAATTTGTTTCCGAGTCTGTTGCCGCTAAGGAAGAAAGCAGACAGGAAAAACCGATAAATGCAGCAGCTGAACCGGCAAGTGTAAGTATTCCTCAAAAGGCTGTCGCAGGAAACGGCGGTGAACTCGTTATTGAGTCGACCGTAAGCGGCGGAGATAATTCTTATCAGTGGTACAAAGACGAAACCGCATTGGTAGGTCAGACGGGCAAAGACTTGAAAATAGATAAAGCGTCAGCCTCCGATGCAGGAAATTACAAATTGGTTGTAACCACATTTTTGGGAGCAACCTCGGCAATAGCGGAAAGTGAAGTTTGCCGTGTAGAGGTTTTGCAGGAAGAACATACCCAACATACGCCCGGTGAACCCGTACACGAAAATGTAGTTCACGCGACCTGTATAGAGGGCGGTTCTTATGAAGAGGTAACCTATTGTACTGTTTGCAAAAAAGTAATATCCAGAGTTAAAAAGACTACCGAGCCTCTCGGACACAGCTTTGGAGAATGGCAGACATCGGTATCGCCTGACTGTACAAACAAAGGCAGCGAACACCGCAGCTGTACAGTATGCGATTTTACCGAAACACGCAATATAAACGAAACAGGTCACGATTGGGACAGCAGCTTTACAGTTGACAAAGAAGCTACTTGTACCGAAGACGGAAGCGAGTCAATACACTGCAAAAAGTGCGATGCTGTTAAGCAGAGTACGGTAATTCCAAAGAAAGCGCATACGCCGGGAGAGGCTGTACATGAAAATGTTGTAAATGCAACCTGTACGGAAAGCGGTTCTTATGAAGAAGTAACTTACTGTACCGTTTGCCGCACGGAAATATCCCGCAAAAATAATACAGTAGACGCTCTTGGACACAGCTTTGGAGAATGGCAGGTTTCTGTATCGCCGAGCTGTACAAACAAAGGCAGCGAATACCGCAGATGTACGGTATGTGATTTTACCGAAACGAAAAATATTGACGAACTCGGACACAGCTGGAATAACACCTACACGATTGACAAAGAAGCTACCTGTACCGAAGACGGAAGTAAGTCGGTACACTGTCAAAAGTGCGATGCTGTTAAGCAAAGTACAGTAATCCCCAAAAAGGAGCATACTCCGGGAGAGGCTGTACACGAAAATGTTGTTGAAGCTACCTGTACCGAAGACGGTTCATACACTGAAGTAGTACATTGTACGGTTTGTCATAATGAAATAAGCCGTTTGCCCGTATCTGTTAAAGCAACGGGACACAGCTTTGGAGAATGGCAGACATCTGTATCTCCGGATTGTACAAACAAAGGCAGTCAACACCGCAGCTGTACTGTATGCGACTTTACTGAAACTAAAAATATAGACGAAACAGGACACGATTGGGACACAGACTTTACCGTTGATAAGGATTCGACTTGTGCCGAAGAGGGAAGCAAATCCATACATTGTAAAAAGTGCGATGCGGTAAAGGAGAGTACGGTTATTCCGAAAAAGGCACATAAAGCAGGCGGAGTTTCTCATGAAAATTCTGTATTGCCCAACTGTACCGAAAAAGGATATTATGATGAAGTAACCTATTGTGCCGATTGTAATGCGGAAATGGGACGTGTAACGGTATATGTTGACGCACTCGGACACAGCTTTGGAGAATGGCAGGTTTCTGTATCTCCGGATTGTACAAACAAAGGCAGTCAACACCGCAGCTGTACTGTATGCGACTTTACCGAAACGCAAAATGTAGATGAAACAGGACATGATTGGAACAGCGATTTTACAGTTGATAAGGATTCGACTTGCGCCGAAGAGGGCAGTAAGTCAATACACTGCAAAAAGTGTGACGCTGTTAAAGAGAGTACGATAATTCCTACCAAACCTCATAATGCAGGAAGTCCTGTACAGGAAAATAACGTATTACCTACCTGTACGGAAAAAGGCTCTTATGATGAAGTTGTATATTGTACGGAATGTCGCAACGAATTGGAACGCAAACCCGTATCTGTTGAAGCTCTCGGACACAGCTTTGGAGAATGGCAGACATTGACATCACCGAGTTGTACCGACAAAGGAAGCGAATATCGTACTTGTACGGTATGCGGATTTACCGAAACACAAAATGTAGACGAAACGGGACACGATTGGGACATCGACTTTACTGTTGATAAAGAGGCTACCTGTACCGAGGACGGAAGCAAATCCATACACTGTAAAAAGTGTGATGCGGTAAAGGACAGCACTATTATTCCCAAGACCGGTCATACTTCGGGTGAAACAGTAAAAGAAAATGTAATAAATGAAACCTGTACCGAACGAGGCTCCTATGATGAGGTTGTTTATTGCACAGTATGTAAGAATGAAATATCGCGCAAGACTGTAACGGTGCCCGCTAAAGGTCACAGCTATGATGAGGGAATTGTAACGAAAGAACCTACGGAAACCGAGCCGGGCGAAAAGTTATATACTTGTCAGGTATGTGGCGAAACGTATACTGAAGAAATCCCCGTTATTGAACCCTCGGAGCCGTCTGTAGAGCCGTCTGAAACTCCTTCAGATGAACCCTCTGATGATCAGTCAAGCGAGCCGTCCGTAGAAGATTCGAGCGAACCCTCGAATAATCCGTCAAGTGAAACATCGGATAAAACTCCCGACAATTCGCAAAGCGGAAATAAGGGTGAAAATTCCGACAACAGCACTCCCGATACAAGTAAATCTCAGACCGTAAACACAACGACAAATACCACAACAACAAGTACTATAATTACAACATCTACTGTTGTTACCGAATCAGTTGTTACGACTGAAAAGGGAGATGTATCAACCGGCGATTCGCCTATGATGACAATTGTGTTTGTAACGATTGCAATTTCTGCTCTCGGAATAGCGTTTTTCGCTTCAAAGAAAAAGAGAACAAATCAATAATTACTTAACGTAATAAAACATTGCATAATTAATCTCCTTGTCCGCAGAAATGCGGACAAGGAGATTCTTTGTTAATAATATAATACCGTAAATTTCAGATAATAGTTATCCGCTTTAAATTCAAACAGCGGTAACAAAACATAAAATAAAAAAGGTTAGGACTATTACTAATCCTAACCTTTTTGGTGGGAACAACAGGGCTCGAACCTGTGACCCTCTGCTTGTAAGGCAGATGCTCTCCCAGCTGAGCTATGCTCCCATACAATCAAAAAGCAGTGGGAATAATGGTGCGGGTAACAGGACTTGAACCTGCACCTCCTTGCGAAGACTAGCACCTGAAGCTAGCGCGTCTGCCAATTCCGCCATACCCGCTCATCACGGACACCCGGATTTCCGACTGCTTTTTTATTATAACAAAATAATTTGTTTTTGTCAAGCAAAATTTTTAAAAATATTGATTACATTAAATATTACTAAATTGCAATATCAAATAGGACACTTTGAAAAAGTTCGGCAGACGAGTGATAATTGAAGATTTTTCTGGGGAGATTATTGATCCAGTCCTCAACAGCAGCGATAGCGGCATCGGAGATTGAATCAAAACTCTGCCCCTTTGGAAAGAACCGGCGGATGAGAGAATTTTGCTTTTCGTTTGTGCCGCGCTCAAATGCAGAATAAGGATGTGCATAATAGATTTTCGATGTGGGCAATATCTCTGGCAATTTGGAAAACTCCGACCCGTTGTCGCTGGTGATTGATTGAAATACTTTCTCGAATTTATCACCGTATATGGCCGCGATTCTTTCCATACCTTCCCGAACCGCCGCGGCGGTTCGGGAAGGTATTTTAACGATGTGTCGGCGACGGGTCAACCGTTCATCCAGTGTGAGCAGTACACTACAGGAATCATTCTTCCCAACCACTGTGTCGATCTCCCAGTGACCAAACTCTTCCCGCGAATTGACGACTTTTGGTCTTTCTTCAATGCTCATTCCGAATAAACGCCTGTTTTGCCGCCCCTTCTCTCGTTTTTGTTTTCTTTTCACCCGAAGGGGTAAGTCTATATTTCTGACTTTTAACAGACACTGGTCTATATAGTTGTACAATGTCTTTGTACATACCGTTTCCTTAAATCGGCCTTCTAACCTTGCCCGTCCGCATATGGCGTCCGGCGAGAACTTCTTCGTCAGCATTTGTTCCTGCGCATAAGCGATGAAGTCATATGCCTTTACAAGTTTTAAACACGGTCGGCTGTTTTGACGATGTTCTTCATACACACGCTGCCCGACGTCCCAAAAGTATTTTTTATAACTTCTAAGCTGGCTATCCACTTGCTCCACTGTGCCACGGCGCAGTTCGTTGTAAAGTGTTGATCGGGCAATCCCTACTTCCTGTGCAATCTCCGTTTTTGGTATTCCTCTCCGTAACAATATCTCAATCTGTGCTCTTTTTTCTTTTGTCAGGTGCTTGAAACTTCTTCGCTTTGTGTTATACTTTTCTTGGGACATAACGAACCTCCTGGTTTTTTGTGGGTGGTACTTCAATTATACCACGTTCGTTATGTCCTTTCCTTGTGTCCTATTTCATTTTACAATGAACCTTACATTAAATATTTATCACTCAAATGCGCTAAGCGATAGTTAAGGGCTCCGGCGCGCAGTGCCTGTAATGATAGTTAAGGGCTCCGCCCTTAAAAACCCGCCAAAGGCTCTGCCTTTGGAATCCGCAAGCCTTTGAAAAGGCTTGAGCGAAACTTTTGACTATGGCTACATAAACTAACGCCGCGCGAATGTACCTATCTCTTGCAATAAGAGCGAGCGGAGCGAGCGAAAACGCGAATTGAGAGCGCAGGCACTGCGCGGCTCCGCCTTTGGAATCCGCAAGCCTTTGAAAAGGCTTGAGCGAAACTTTTAACTATGGCTAAAAAAACTTATGCCGCGCGATGGCACTTTTTGTTTGCAGTACGAGCGAACGGAGTGAGCGACAGCGCGAATCGCCTGCGCCGGCTCGGCGCCGCGAATTGAGAGCGCAGGCACTGCGCCGCGAATTGAGAGCGCAGGCACTGCGCTTAATACAAATTTAGGGTGCAAAAATACTTCCTCTAATAGTTTTGTTTATTTCAAGACGAACAGGCTTGTCATCGGGATCGGTAGGGTGCATATAAACGCTTTGAACTAATCCCGCACCAAGATATAAACAGGCTACCGACGAACCTCCGGAACTGAAAAACGGCAAAGTAATGCCTACAACGGGAAGTATTCCGAGAACCATTCCAAGATTGATAACGACCTGTATTCCGATAAGAGCAAAATATCCGATACAAATATTTTTGCCCAGAGTATTGCAGGCTTTTAGTGATGAGGAAAGTATTTTTACAAGCATTAATGAAAACAATATCAATATTGCAATACAGCCGATAAAACCAAGCTCCTCTCCTGCAACCGTAAATATAAAGTCGTTTTCCTGATAAGGGACAACTTGCCTTTCTACTCTCGGACCGTCAAATAACCCTTTGCCAAACCACCCACCGGAGGCAATTGAAACTTTACCTTGATATTGTTGCCAGCCGTAAGTCTGCATTGCTGCATCATCGGTATTAAACAGTACCATAAGACGGTTCTTTTGGTCTTCATTCAGTATTCTTGTCCATAAAATCGGTACAGCACAGGCAATTAACGCAAAAAATATAATAAAATATCTTAGCTGAACTCCTGCGGCAAATGTCATTACGATAAACATTAACAAAAAAACAAGTGCCGCTCCATCGTCACCTTGAAGATGAATAAGTCCTATGGGTATTGCCGCGTGTAAAACAAGCGTTACAACACCTATAAATGAATGTAGCTTATCTTTTTCAGCCAAATACGATAAGTGTTTTGAAAACGTGACAATAAAACATATCTTTGTCAACTCGGAGGGCTGAAATGTTATTCCGCCGGGCAGCCTTATCCAACCGACATCATCTGTTCCGCCTACTTGTATTCCTATAAAGAATACGGTAAATGTCAGCAGCAGAGAAACTACCGCGAATATCCACCAAAATTTTGCAATAAAGTTATAGTCCGTTACAGAAATAATAACGGCGGCAATGTACCCTATACAAAACGCTATAATTTGCGTCTTTAGAAAATTAACGTCATCGGCACGCTGTTGACTTGCAATGAGGCAGAAACCGTAAAATGATGCAACTATTGTGAGCAGCCAGAAAATTTTATCTGTCCTTTTAATGTAATCGACAATATGGTCTAAAATATTTTTTACCATTATCATTTCCTTTCTTAACCATTTTTATTAATTATATAATTAAATTCGCAAAAGTGCAATATAAATTAAATTTTCAAATATATCACAAATAAAAAAGATAGGACAATTTAAAAATTATTTGTTTATTGTGTCAAACATTTGACTTGTAATATGGTTGACATTGTTTATTGAATTTGTTTAACAATTATTATATAATTTCATTAGTTATTTTTGTGTCAAGAAAGGGAGAATATATGACGGATTTGAAAATAAATATAAAATCAATTTCAAACAAGAAAAATAAAATTAAGACAACCGTTATACCGTGTGATGACAGTATAACCGATATTCGTGAATTGCTTACGGAAATAGTGAAGTATTGTGTCAAAACTTATAATGAACGTATGGAAAGTTCGGAAATACTCAACGTGTTTACGCGCGAACAAATAGAGGATAGGGCGCAAAGCGGCAAGGTTTCTTTCGGGGTAATTTACGGAGAAAACAAAGCGGATATTGTCAAAGCAACGGAAAATGCACTTGAAGCATTTTCCGACGGTATTGTTGCACTGTTTGTTGATGACAAACGTATTGAAAATATTGACGAAAAAATAGATATTAAAAATATAGGTTCGCTAACATTTATTAAACTTACAATGCTTGCAGGACGTATGTGGTAAGGAGGACAAAAATGGACACAGCTCAAGTTAGCAATTATCTTAAAGAATACGATAAATCATTTATCGAAAAAAACAGAAAAAAAATAAAAAAACTTTCTCACAGTGAGAAACAAATGTTCGAGCATCTTCTATATGATTACAACTATGTATACCGCCGTGATGTTAAATATAATATTGAAGTTCCGAGTGCTATAAATAAAATGTCGGATTATGTTCGCAGAAAATACGGAAAAATCATTGATATTATGATTTCTCCCGACCTTATTGATGATTATTATTATATTATTGACAAAATAAATAAATTTCAATATTCACAAAAATTAACACGGAGAAGTTTTCGTACATCGGATTGCAGGGTAACTTTTGAATATGCGATTGATTTGATATATACTTATTACATTTACGGAGTATTAAAATGCGGCAGGGACGATATGGCGGCATTTTTGCGCGAAGATTTTAGCCAAGACTTTCGTGAAATGAAAAAGGATATAGGCAGTATAACCTATAACAAACAATTTGAATATATTATTGCGGCAAGAATTGATATGGGTGATGAGGCGGTAATAGATGTCATAAATGAGATGATAACAAGCCAAAACAATACTGCTGTTCTTAACGTGCAGGTTATCCGTGCGGTTTTTATGTCATCGAACTCCGAACTGCATGACCTTATGTGTAAACTTCTTGTTGCCGCAAGGCTTTCAGAGGGGCTTAGGCAGTCAATATGTGAAAATGCCGATTGCGGAACTGCTGAGGCGTTTATAAAATTAATTCATACAATAAACGATGAAAATTTGATTCGTTTTCCTTCCATAAAACGTGCCATAGGTACATGGACGGGTATTTGTCAATATGAGAACCCTGACCGAATTGCTCAAAAAGTTCTTGACGATATGCTTGTGGTACTTACGGACAGCAAAAAAAGAATTGAATATATAAATACCTCGGACGCAGTACATATATATATGGGGTTGTGGGGCATTGCTTTTTATGAATTTGTAGATACTCAAAAAATTATGCTTAGCATAGTGGAATCGTCATACAATAAAAAAAGTGAATTTTTAAATGACGGATATTCGGCAAACAAAATACAGCTTTTGACAATAGGATATTTTTGTCTTAACGGGGATTTTCCATCGGTAAGCCAAAAAATATCTTTTGCCGTAATTGAAAATTATCCCGACGACTTTGAGTTGCTTTCACTGTTTAAAACGTTTTATATATTCAACAATATAGATGGGTACTATTATTATAGAAGACCCGTAAACGTAAATTACTACAAAGATATAATACAGAAAATAAAATGCGATAAGTATACTGCGGAACGTCATTACCAAATTATGTTAGATAATTACAACAATATGCCGAAAAAGGAAATAAGTTATGAAAAATTGTTATTCCCGTGGTTCCAAACATCAATAAGCAAAAGTGATATTTTATGCTTTATGGCTCAAATAGCGGTTTTTTTAGATGATGATGACAAAAAGGACTTTTTGTGCGGACATATCTCTGAAATTGATAAAGATTCACGTTCAGAAATTATGGATATGCTTACGGAAAATCAAAAAACGAAATTACAAAGGTCAACGATTATTAACTGTATTGCCGACAAAGAATACTACACACGGAATACGGCTGTAAAATCAGTCGTAAAAATGAATTTGTCCGAAGACGAATATATAAAGATAGAGAGCTTTGCAAAATATAAAAAAGAAGATGTGCGTCAGGGAATACTGGATATTTTGAAAAAACGTAACGATAAGGGACTTTACGAAAGCATTGAAAGAATGTTGAAAACAACAGACGAATATATACATCTTGCAGGGCTTGACCTTTTTAGGTACGCAATAAATGAAAGAAAAAAATCCAAATTTGAGCAATTAAAAACGTTGGTATCATCTATAAATAATCCCAGTGATAGAGAAAAGATACTTATTGAAGAAGTTATGAACATCGGCAATTCACAAAAAATAACGGCTGAAAACGGATACGGTCTTTATGACGTTAATGTAAAATTTCCCGTTTGCAATATCGAAGCAGATGTTTCGGTCGTACAAAATTTCTTTTCATCAACGGAACGTGAAATTGACGAAATGTTTGAAGAGCTTTTTAAGGTTGTCGATAAAAATTCAAATCTTGAATATACGGACGATAGTGGAGAGGAACACCTTTTGGGTAATCTCGAATATCCGTTTTATGCAATTTGGAGATATAGAAAGCAATCCGAAAACGTTCCTTTTTCAGAATTATGGGAACAATTTTATACAGATGTAATAAAAACCCCTCAGCGTTTTTGGTGTATGTATTTGGCAGTCACACCGTTAAATATTTCATCGTGGAGTAAGAAGCTTTCGTCAAAAGACGAAAATAAGTGCATAGAAAATCTGAAATTGTTTTTAGGTGATTGCGGTGATTATCATTTGAAAAACAGCCGTATAAATGACGATTATCAAGTCAGACAGTCGGTTATCGGTATTTTGGAATGTATTAAGAATAAGCAAAAAATTTCAGTTCCGCTTGAAGTTTTGAAAAATATGTTTGCGTATATTCTGAACAATTTTTCGGAAAACGATTTATGGTTGGATATACAAAAAGTTCCGACGGTATACTATCGAGATAAAAAGTTTAATTATTTTGAAATTACAAAAATAAATATGCTGTACCAAAGCGTTATAAATTATTTTCCGTATGACTTTGGAGAGCTGTTTCTTTTGTTTTCTAATTTGTTAATTAAAAACGGTGTATTGAAACATTACAAAAACAATGATATAAGTGATAATCGTATTAATGAAACATTTGACCTTCGATATTGTATAAAGGCATATCAGCTTAATATAATATCGAAAGATATGCTTTACAAACTGGTTTTTGAAATTTTCGGCATTGAAGCTTCCGTTTCCGTTCTTAACATTTTTTTAACAGGGGAAACAGGAAAACGCGAAGATATGGATATTATTCTTTCAATGGAAAACAAGAAATTGGGAGAAAACAATGAGATACCCAAAGACAGTGAGTTTTATAAAGCAGGCAGAGAAATCGCCTCGGAATTTATTGACAATATACTTAATGTAGAACTTAAAAGGGGAGATACCGAAACCGTATTTTCAAAGTCAATAAGTACAATTTCCAGAATTTACGGTATGGACAGGCTTATTGAAATTTTGAAAGCGTTAGGTGACGGCGCAATTGAAAGAATTACATATTACAGTTACAGTACATCAAAAAATGATTCGCTAAGTCATTTGCTCTCGGTATGTTATCCGACGAAAGACGATAATGCGGAAAAACTCGCAAAATATATGTCAGAATCGAAAATCAAGAATGACCGATTGATTGATGTTGCAATGTTCGCACCGCAATGGATAGATATAATTGAAGATTATATGAAAATAGACGGACTGAAAAGCGGTTGTTATTATTTTATGGCTCATACCGCAGAACATATTGATAAAAAGCGTGAAGCGATTATTGCAAAATATACTCCTCTTACAATTGAAGAACTTAACAACGGCTGTTTTGATGTAAAGTGGTTCAACGAGGCATATTCGGCTCTTGGCGATAAAATGTTCAATAAACTGTATAAAAGCTCAAAATATATATCTTCGAGCAATTCACACACCCGTGCAAGAAAATTTGCCGATGCCGCACTCGGAAAATATGATATTTACGAAACCGAAAAGCTGATTGAAGATAAGCGCAATAAGGATTTGCTCAGAAGCCTTGCGATTATTCCGTCAAAGGATAAATCCGATATTCTGCAGCGATATGAATTTATAAACAAATTCTTGAAAGAAAGCAAAAAGTTTGGTTCACAAAGACGTGCAAGCGAAAAAGCGGCTGTCGATTACGCTTTGAAAAATCTTGCGGTTACGGCGGGTTATTCCGATGAAACTCGTCTTACTTTGTCAATGGAAACGGAGCTTGTAAAAAGCAATTCAAAATATTTTGAATGGAACGCAATTGGTGAATATAATGTGAAAATAGATATAGACCTTTTCGGCAAAGTCACTATGCGTTTTAATAATAAAGACGGCAAAAAATTGAAATCCGCACCTGCCGCAATCAAAAATGACGAAAATTTTATTTTAATAAAGGAATTTTACAACAAGCTGAAAGATCAATACAGACGCACTGTAAAAATGTTTGAGATTGCAATGGAGGAGCGTGACGGTTTCAGTTTCGGTGAGCTTAAAATGCTTTGTGAAAATCCGATAACGAAATTGATAGTACAGAAACTTGTTTTTGTATCCTGCAATGAAGATGTTTTTGTTCACGGTGTAATTAATAATCAAAAACTTGTTAATTATAAGGGAGAAACAGCGGATATAGATGACAGCTTTATGCTTCGTACAGCGCATCCGTTTGATTTTTACAGCCATAAAATATGGTCGGAATATCAACAAATGTTTTTTAATATGTACGAAGAAACATACGTTATGCAACCGTTCCGTCAGGTATTCCGAGAGCTTTATGTAAAGCTCGACGAAGAGCTTGAAAAGGAGCGTTCCCTTATGTTTGCAGGCAACCAAATTCAAACAAACAGAACTATCGGAGCATTACAGAATCGTCGTTGGGTTGCCGACTATGAGGACGGACTGCAAAAGGTTTATTACAAAGATGATATTATAGCGGGAATATATGCTGTTGCGGACTGGTTTTCACCGAGTGATATAGAAGCACCCGTGCTTGAGGGAGTAACGTTTGTAAATCGTCGTACATATATGCCTGTTAAAATTAAAGATTTACCGGATATATTGTATTCCGAGGTTATGCGAGATGTTGACCTTGCGGTAAGCGTTGCCCATGCAGGAGGGGTAGATCCGGAAACCAGTCATTCCACGGTTGAAATGCGAAAGGTTATTCTTGAATTTAACCTTAAATTATTTAACGTAACAAACGTAACTTTTGAAAAAAATCATGCCATAATAGACGGAAAGCACGGAAGATACAGTATCCATCTTGGCAGCGGCGTAATACACAAAATCGGCGGCAGACAAATAAATGTGGTTTCGGTATCAAGCGGTAAAACGAATGATCTGTTTTTGCCGTTCATAGATGAAGACCCAAAGACTGCGGAAATTATGACTAAGGTTCTTACCTTTGCACAAGATGATAAAATAAAGGATCCTTATATAATGGAACAAATACTTTCATAAAATCAATCTGGCTGATTCAAGAATAAAGAAAACAAAAAATTACGGGGAACCCCTTGCGTGGGTTCCCCACCGAAAAACAGTCCACCGGACTGTTTTTCGCCCCTCCTGCTTTTTGGAAGT
>CANQBK010000029.1 GCA_947589485.1 uncultured Clostridia bacterium
CGCCGTACAGCATAAACAAATTATTAAAATTATTGAATTTATTACTTTTGATGCTTTTTTCATGTTTTCTCGCCCCAATATCCTGTTTAATAGCAAAAGGAATGCCGATAAATATAAATCTATTAACATACTTTAACTTTAAGTTATATTAAACAGAATTGTGTAAATATTTTATCGGCACTCCTTTGCCATAAAACAAATAATTAACAATATAATAAACCAATTTACGAACAAATAATTTTACCTTACATCACCTCTGGAAGATATTTTATTAAACTTTTTTATTTTGATTTTATCACCTCTTTGAACGCAGAATAATTTATTAAAAGTTTATTACATTAAAGGCGTTGTTTAAGTCAAAAGCCTTTTAATAAAACGTCCTTTTAAGTACACTGGAAAATTTATTAATAATCATTATTACAATTCTTGTTTTTTAATATTATAATATAAAAAAAGAGAATTTTCAATACAAATATTAAAATATATGTTAAAATATTATATTTTTTATTAGTAATAGGCAGTATTTTTGACAAATCATTGAATAATACAGACCATAAATTTTTTTGTCAAAATAATAATTAAAAGTATTGACATTTTAGATAATAAGGTATATAATAACAAATGTTGTCAGGCATAAATCATAATATAAATGCGGATGTAGCTCATCCGGTAGAGCGCAACCTTGCCAAGGTTGAGGTAGCGAGTTCGAGCCTCGTCATCCGCTCCAGATTAAAGAACACATAGTTTTTATGTGTTCTTTTTTGTATATAAAAAAGACTTTTAAGATATTCACAACCTTAAAAGCCTTTAAATAGAAACGGAAAACCGACGTGAACCCGACGGTTTTCCGTTTTTTAAACTTTATTTTTTCGCTGAATTTTACAGCTTAATATGTACCGGTTCGTTGCTTTATTTCTGTAAATATTTTATTTAATGAACGAAAGAACTGTTTCGTCAATTTGAGAAAGCGCAGAATCAATTTTTGAAATGTTACCTACGCCCGCCATTGCTCTTTCGGGCTTTCCGCCGCCTTTTCCGTCCACCATACCGGCAACGCTCTTAATAATTTTTCCTGCATTTGCGCCCTTTAACTGTGCCTCTTTACCGCAGGCTACCGCAATTGTTGCCTTGTCGTTGTCAATTCCGAACAGAACTGCAACACATTTCGGCTCTATGTCAAGAACACGGTCACTCATTGTCCTAAGCATTGAAGAATTAGTATTTACGAATTTGGAAGAAATAATTTTTACGCCGTTTTTTATCTCCGATTTTTGGAGAAGATTGTCTATGTTGAATGACGAAAGTTTTTCTTTAAGACGTTCTATCTCTTTGTCTTTATTTTTCATTTCATTTACCGTATGTCGGCAAACGTCTGCAAAATCGTCTATGCTCGCAGATTTCAAAATTTGCGCCGAATCATTAAGAATATTCTCGAACCTGCCAAGAACATCAAGTACACCTTTTCCGGTAACCGCCTCTATTCTTCTTACACCTGATGCAACAGAACCTTCTTTGATTATTTTGAACAGTCCTATTTTTGATGTATTGTCAATATGAGTACCGCCGCAAAATTCCTTTGAAAAATCATCGACCATAACAACACGCACAATATCCCCGTATTTTTCACCGAAAAGAGCCATTGCACCAAGTTGCTTTGCCTCGTCAACGGGCATTTCTTTGGTAACGACATCAACAGCTTTAAAAATTTCTTCGTTTATCAGTTTTTCAACTTCGGCAAGTTCACTGTCGGTAAGAGCAATAAAATGAGTAAAGTCAAAACGGAGTTTGTCTGCCGTTACAAGCTGTCCTGCCTGCTCAACGTGTGTACCAAGAATATTTCTGAGAGCCGCCTGCAAAAGATGTGCGGCGGTATGGTTACGCATAATTGATTCTCTTGTTTCCTTATCCACTTCGGCTCTTGCTTCGTCACCGACCTGTACTGCACCTTCCGTAACTTCACAATGATGTATATATATTCCGTTATTGTTCTTTACGGTATCTTTTACGGAAAGAACCGCATTTTTTGTTTTGACGATACCGACGTCGCCTATCTGACCGCCGCTTTCGGCATAAAATGGCGTTTCGGCAAGAACAATGGAAACATTGTCGCCTGTACCCGCAAATTCGGTTTTTTCTCCGTCTTTTACAAGTGCAAGTATCTCGGTATCGGCGGTAAGCTGTGTATAGCCGACAAACTTTGTTTTTTCGATGTCACCGAAATCGACTGTATCGCTGAGCCACGCATCGGCGCCGGCGTTTTTACGGGCGTTTTTTGCACGGAGCTTTTGTTCCTTTAAAAGCTCGTTGTAACCCTCAATATCAACAATCATACCCTTTTCTTCTGCGACTTCTTTTATTAAATCTATCGGAAAACCAAATGTATCGTTGAGCTTGAATGCGTCCTCTCCGGATATACGGTTAACAGATGTTTTTTTAATGATTTCATCAAGAAGTGCAAAACCCTGATCAAGAGTACGTCCGAAAGATTCTTCCTCTGTTTTTATAACCTTTATGATAAGATCGCGTTTTTCCGAAAGCTCCGGATATGCCGGATTTTCATTAATAACGGTTTCGACAGCCTTGTATAAAAACGGCTCGTTTATGCCGAGCAATCTGCCGTGGCGCGCTGCCCGCCTCAAAAGCCTTCTCAAAACATAGCCTCTTCCCTCATTTGACGGCATTACACCGTCGCCGAGCATAAATACAGTACTTCTGATATGATCCGTTATAACACGAAGCGAAACGTCAGTTTTGTCGCCTGAACCGTAGCTTACGCCGACAAGCTCACTTATTTTTTTCATTATGTTCTGAACGGTATCGACAAGGAACAGATTGTCAACACCCTGCATAATGCACGCCAGCCTTTCAAGTCCCATACCCGTGTCTATGTTTGGATGATCCATCGGGGCATAGTTACCCTTACCGTCGCTTACATATTGTGAAAAGACATTGTTCCAAAATTCAACGTATCTGTCACAGTCGCAACCAACTCCGCAGGTCGGTTTGCCGCAGCCGTATTTTTCTCCGCGGTCAAAGTAAAGTTCAGTACACGGACCGCACGGACCTTCTCCGTGTTCCCAAAAATTATCTTCTTTTCCGAGCCTTACAATACGCTTTGGAGAAACACCAACTTCCTTTGTCCATATATCAAACGCTTCATCGTCATTTTCGTATATTGATACCCATATTTTATCAACGGGAAGATCGAGTACATCCGTGCAAAATTCCCACGCCCACAATGAAGCCTCTTTTTTAAAATAATCTCCGAAAGAAAAGTTACCGAGCATTTCAAAAAACGTACCGTGCCGCGCCGTAATTCCCACACGTTCTATGTCAGGTGTGCGAATACATTTTTGGCAGGTTGTTACACGTTTGCTCGGAGGAGTAACCTCGCCCGTAAAATATTTTTTCATCGGAGCCATACCCGAATTGATAAGAAGAAGACTTTTGTCATTCTGCGGAACCAAAGGAAAACTGGAAAGACGAAGATGTCCCTTGGATTCAAAAAAAGACAAATACTTTTCTCTGAGTTCATTAAGACCTGTCCACTGCATTTTAATCACCTTTTTATTTAATTTCAAAATTACGGTTTTAGATACGACAAAAATCAAACACGGACTTTATATCCTTCCGAAAGGAAAAAATCCGTGTTCCCATCCGAATTGCACATAATTATGTGTACCGCCCTGTAAACCTTCAGTGCGGTATTAATACAGATAGCCGTATTTTAATTATAACTTATTTTTTAAGCGTGTCAAGTATATAATTAGTATTTTGGTAAGCTGCGCTGTCATACTCTACTTGACCGATACATCATTGTTGGGATAATATTTGTTTAAATCAATTGTTTTTTTAATTTGATTTATGATATAATAAAAACATACATTATTTATGTTATGGAGGGAACAAATTGGAGTACGATGCCTTTGCCGGCGGGATAGAGCCGGGCGGACTGAGAAACACGGCTGAAATAGGAATTTTGATATGCTATATGCTTGACAATATTAACAAACCTTTTCCTAAAGATGATTTGGTTTCGGTTATTCAGGAAAACGGAATTGCAAATTACTTTGAAACAATATCGGCTGTTTCCGAACTTGTAAAATGCAAAAATATAGAATATATTGATGAAAATAACGAAACGCTGCAAATAACAAAAAACGGCAGGCTGATTTCCCGACAGCTGCACACAAACCTTTCCTTGTCAGTAAGACAGAAAGCAATAAAAGCAACCGCAAAATTTATGGAAAAAAGAAGAATAGAGCGTGAAAATCCCGTTTCAATACGCAAAGCGGACGGAGGCGGATATAACGTCACTTTCAGGATAACCGACGGTATAAGGGATTTAATGTCGTTAACGCTGTTTGTACCGGATTTGTCCGAGGCAAATGCAGTAAAGCGTAATTTCCACAAAAATCCTGAAAGAACTTACTCTATTGTGCTTGCGGCTGTAATCGGGGAAAAAGAAATGATAAACGAGGCGCTCAAGGAGTTAAAAAGATGAATGAACGAATCTCAAAGATAAATTTTGAAGATGTATCATATTTTTACAAGTCACCGGAAGCGCTTGTCGATTACAGCCTTATGCAGAGCTTCAGCCTTATAAAAAGCGCCGTTGAAATATTTGCATATTACAAAATAAATGACATATACCCGTCCGATGTAAAGGCTTTTTTTGAAATATTACAAATCAAACAGCAAAAAAGCGGAAAAGTATTTGTACCTTCACCGAAAAAAGTCGAGAGTGTCCTTGAATGTTGTACAGGAAACGGAAAAAATTCATTGTCTAAAAAAGATGGATTTTACCGTATAGAATCTTGGGATTACAGCGGATACGGATTTGAAATTGAACGGAAAAAACAGAAAACATACCGCCGTACATAAAATCGTATGGCGGTATGTTTTTATTTGTCTATAAATTTTCAAGAATTTTAGGAACAATACTTGTGTCGGTTTCACGCACTGCCGACCTCACTTGTAGGATTTGAGATGGCACCATTGAAAGCTCGTCTATTTTTAAAGCAAGGAAAAACGGTGTAAGACTTATGTCAGATGCCAAATCTCCGCATACGGAAACGGGTATTCCGCATTTGTGAGCGTTGTCACTGATAATTTTTATCAGTCTGAGTATCGCCTTGTGATAAGGTTCATAGGAATATTTCAACTTTTGGTTTCCTCGGTCGATAGCAAGCGTAAATTGTGTAAGGTCGTTTGTGCCGATACTTACAAAATCAACAATTTTACATATTTCATCGGATATAATAGCTGCGGCAGGCGTTTCAATCATAACACCGAGCCGTACATTGTCATTGTACTGTACTCCCTCGGCTCGCAGTTCCATTTTTATTTTTTCAATGACTCGTTTTACATACTCTATTTCTTCGACATTATTTATCATTGTAAGCATAATTTTAAGTCTGCCGAAAACGGACGCTCTGTACAACGCTCTGAGCTGTGTTTTAAAAAACTCCTCATTTTCAAGACATATTCTTATTCCCCTAAATCCCATAAAGGGATTTTTTTCAAACGGAATATCAAGATAATTTATATCTTCATCGGCGCTTAAATCGGCTATCCTTATAACAACCTCTGATTTCTTAAAGGACTTTATAACTCTTTTATATGCCTCAAACTGTTCGTTTTCGCTCGGATATGACAAGCGGTTAACAAAAAGATATTCACTTCTGAACAAGCCTATGGCATCGGCATCGTTCGTTATTGCGGCATCAATATCGTCAAGCATACCTATGTTTGCCGAAAGCTTGATTTTTTGTCCGTTCTTACTTACAGAAGGCAGTCCTATTTGTTTGTTCAGATTATTGCGGTACTTAACGTAACGTTCTTTTTTAAAGTTATACATTGCCATTGTGGTTTTATCGGGGTCAATGTAAATTTTACCGAGCTTACCGTCAATGATTGCTGTTTTGCCGTCAAATTTTGACAATACGGCATCGACCTGCGTAACTGACGGAAGTCCCATTGTCCGTGCAATAATTGCGGTATGAGAGTTCGTAGAACCTTTATTTGTTATAAATCCAAGTAATTTGCTTTTTTTCATACTTACCGTTTCACTTGGCATAAGCTCCTTTGCGGCAATTATTACGGGTACATCGCTTTCGTATGTTTTTTTTTGTTTTTTATTCTGCAATATTTTGATAAGTGTATTCCCTGCGTCAATTATATCCGAATATCTTGATTTTAAATATTCGTCGTCGAAAGATTTAAAAATATCAGCAATACTTTTTGAAGTGCAGCTCACCGCATATTCGGCGTTAAACCTGTTTACGGTTATTAATTCCTCGACAGTATCCACAAATTTTGAATCTTCCAATATCATAATGTGCGTTTGAAAAATTGCGGATTCGGCTTTGCTTATATTTAGGCAAGCCTCGTCGTACAATTTCTGCAATTGTATTTTTGCAAGCTCCAAGGCATTTCTGTATCTTTCGATTTCCGCTTGCGGGTCATCGACTTTACATTCTTTTATGTTTTCTCTAACATTGGTGTAATACACGATTTTTCCGATTGCGATTCCGTCAGAAACTCCACACCCTTGAAATTCCAACATAACAATCACTTCCCTGTAATTGTATACTATAACAAAATCATTAATATTATTAAACAATAAAATGTCAAAAATGTCAACAGGCAAATAACCTAAAATATGAAAAAACAAAATATAGTAAATGTATAAAATACATTCATAATAAAACAAACACAAACCCGGCAATAAAACATTGCCGGGCAGTAACGTTAATTTCTAAATAATAAAAATTTTGTCATATTGCCTTTGTACCGCGTTCACCGGTACGGATTTTTACAACGTTGTCAAGATCGTAAACGAAAATTTTGCCGTCGCCGATTTCTCCGGTACATGCCGCCTCTTGAATTGCCGAGATTGTTTTTTCCGTCCATTCATCGTTGGAAACGACGATCTCGAATTTTATCTTCCTGTTCATTTCAAGATCTACGTCAACACCTCTGACGTTTTCCAATCTTCCTTTTTGATGACCGCATCCCATAACCTGATAAACCGTAATCCCCTTAACATCAATATCATTAAGAGCATCTTTAACCTGTTCATATTTTTCGGGACGTACAATCGCTTCTATCTTTTTCATATAACGCCGCACCTCCAAAAATTAGTCCAAACCGTCAAATGACGGATATGCACGCTCACCGTGTTCAACAGTATCAAGACCGATTCTTTCTTCCATTTCTGTAACTCTCGGATTTGTAAACAGCCTTACTATACCGTAGCAAATTAAAGTACCTGCAATTGCAATCGCAATTGTTATAATTATACTTTCCGCCTGAGCAAGGAAAAGACCCACATCTCCAAATACAAGACCGTTCCATTTTGCTCCCGTTTCAACACCGTCAATTGTCGTCATTCCGAACAATCCGGTTGCAAGTCCTCCCCAAATACCTCCGATACCGTGGCATCCGAACGCATCGAGGGCATCATCAATTTTAAGCACTCTTTTTATGATATGGACTCCGAAATAACAAATCGGGCTGACAAGAAGTCCTATAATTATCGCCGCCCATACCGGAACAAAACCCGCACCGGGAGTTATTGCCACAAGACCGACTACCATACCGGTTGCACTGCCGACAAGAGTGGGCTTACCTGTTTTTATTATATCAATTGCAATCCAAGAAATCAATGCTGCACCGGACGCTACCGCAGTGGTTACGAATGCGTGAACCGCAAGACCGTTTGCGGAAAGCGCACTGCCCGCATTAAAGCCGAACCAACCAAACAGAAGCAACGCAGCTCCCAAAAGAACATGAGGAATATTATGCGGCATATAAGCACCTCGGTCATAATCACGGCGCTTTCCGAGAATAATTGCCAGAACAAGACCCGAAATACCGGAACTTATGTGAACAACATTACCTCCGGCAAAATCAACGGAATTAAGGTAAATTCCCAAACCGAACAAACCGTTTCCGCCCTCTGAGGCACTGCCCATAAATCCTCCGCCCCAAACCATATGAGCCATCGGATAATAGACAACTATTGTCCATAAAATTATAAATGCAACCAGAGCTTTAAATTTCATTCTGCCAGCAACGGCTCCGGTTATAAGCGCAGGCGTAATTACGGCAAACATCATCTGAAATGCAGCAAAGAGCATATCCGGAATTTCAAGACCGCGCGTACTTGAATTTTCACTGACATTGTTCATACCGATAAAATCAAAGCCGCCGATTATTCCCCCGTTGTCATTGCCAAACGACAGACTGTATCCGAAAAGGATCCACATAATCATTGCAGTACCCACAATAAATACCGTTGCCATCATAGTATTTATTACGTTTTTGCGACGCACCAAACCACCGTAAAAAAATGCCAAGGCAGGCGTCATAAGCAAAACAAGCGCTGTACAAACCAGCATAAATCCTATACTTCCTTCGGACATAAATACACTTCCTTTAAAAAAAATAAAGGCGTCAGACACAATGTGTCCAACGCCTTCGTTGTGTTTTCAGTATATCACCGAGATATTTTTTTGTCAAGGGAAAAAAAGACATATAAATAATTTAGTGTAAGTTTGACAAGATTTTACTAACCGTTAAATTTTAAAGGTGCAAAATTTTACAATGTTTAAACGAAACAATCTATTTAATCGCCAAAGGCATAAACCCCAGGCGGTCACAAGCAATTAGGTTGAATTTTATTCCGTATCTTTCACCGATAAAAGCTCTTTTTGCGGCATTTCCTCCGTGGATATGACCGTAAAAGCATTTTTTAATTTCATATTCACGCAGCACGTCAATTATTTCCTTACACTCGATATTGTTGTAAATAGGCGGATAGTGAAGAAAAACAACAGGAGTGTATCCGGAATTTATCGCAGGTTCCACGGAAAGCCGTATTCTGCCTACCTCACGGTTAAGAATGATTTTGTCTGCGTCATCTTCGGCATCATAAAACCAACCCCTTGAGCCGCAAATTGCGACGCCGTCGGCAACAAAATAATTATTGTGCAAAATGGAAATGGTTTCAAAACCGTTATCAGAAATATATTTATCCATTTTCGCCTTGGTCGTCCACCAATAATCGTGGTTGCCCTTCAAAATGATTTTTTTTCCGTTAAGCCCGTTTATAAATTTAAAATCTTCATAAATCTGTGAAAGATTCATTGCCCACGAAACATCGCCGGCAATAACAACCGTATCTTCCGGCGTAATCAATCTTTGCCAATTTTGTTTTAAACGATCGGTATAATTTTCCCAGCCTTTAAACACATCCATAGGCTTGTTTACGGAAAAAGAAAGATGAAGATCCGCTATTGCGTAAACAGACATATATATTTACCTCAGCTTAAAGAAAGACTGTCAAGGACGATGCGGGGCATTTCATCAACATTACATTCTTTGTTAAATCTTACCTTTGCTTCTTTCAGCGCAGACAGCGGAGCCGGTACTTCTGTATTTGTTTTTGAGGAAAGCTCATCAACCATAAGGAACTCGTCATCGGGCAGCTTTTCGTCCGATACGGCAGCCAAAACGCTCTTTGAAAACTTATACGGACTTGCCGTAGACGCAACGACCGTTGGTGTTTTATCTCCCGTTTTTTCAACATACTGTCTGTATACGTTTACGGCAACAGCTGTATGTGTATCGGAAAGATAACCTTCGTTTTCATAAAGCTCTTTTATTGTTTTCAAGGTGTTTTCGTCGTCGCAGTATCCGCCGTAAAACAGACTGTTAATTTTGGTTTTTACGCTTTCATCAACCGAATATGCGCCGTTTGATGAAAGACTTTCCATCCACTTAGCCACCTTTTCGGCATCTCCGTCCGTAAGATGATACAGAAGCCTTTCAAGGTTGCTTGAAACAAGAATATCCATTGACGGAGATATGGTGGTATAAAATTTTCTCTTTTTGTCGTATGTTCCGCAGGTTATAAAATCGGTCAGAACATTGTTCGAGTTTGACGCACATATAAACTTTGCAATCGGCAGACCCATATTCATAGCGTAAAAAGAAGCAAGGATATTTCCGAAATTGCCTGTCGGAACTGCAACGTTTATTTTATCGCCCATATTGATTTTGCCGTCTTTTACCATATCGCAGTATGCGGAAAAATAGTAAACTACCTGAGGAAGAAGTCTGCCCCAGTTTATTGAGTTTGCGCTGGAAAACAGTTTATTGTTTTCTGCCAGCTTATTTTTTATCTCGGAATTTGTAAATATCTTTTTAACACCGGTTTGAGCATCGTCAAAGTTACCTTTTATAGCAACAACATTTACGTTTTCGCCTTGTTGTGTAGCCATTTGACGTTTTTGCATCGGGCTTACTCCGTCAACGGGATAAAATACAATTATTTTTGTTCCGTCAACGTCTTTAAAGCCCTCAAGGGCAGCCTTTCCGGTGTCGCCGCTTGTAGCAACAAGAATAACGGCCTCTTTACCGCTATATGTCTTTTTTACTGATTTTGTAAGAAGATGCGGCAGGATTTGCAATGCCATATCCTTAAATGCACATGTAGGTCCGTGCCACAATTCAAGAACGGACATTTCGGTATCGCCGTCTTTTACATACGATATAGGAGCGGGATTTTCCGAGCCGAATTTTTCTGCCGTATATGCCGCGTCTACACTTTCGCTGATTTCTTCGGCGGTAAAATCGGAAAGAAAGTCTCCGAAAATTTTCTTTGCCCTTCCCTTGTAATCCATTTCTACAAGGGCTTTTATATCGTCAATAGAATATTTCGGAAATGACTGAGGTACAAAAAGTCCTCCTTCATCGGAAATACCCTGTGCGATTGCCTGAGAGGCGGACACGACCCTGTTTTTGTTTCTTGTGCTGTTGTAATTCATATTACTGTTCCCTCTTTCTTTAATTTTCTTGTTTATAAATTATCGGCAAAGCCGTTTGAAAAAGCCGTATGCGTTATTAAAAAATATGTCATTCACAAGTGTTTCCGAGTAGTTAATACGCAAAAATATTTCATACAATTCAGACATAGATTCAATACCATAAATATCAGACGGAATATCGCAGCCGTCAAAATCACTGCCCAAGGCAACTGTTTTTTCACCGCCGAGCGACAGGAAATGCTCCGCCGTTTTTATTATATCATACATTTTTGCATTTGTCTTGTCATTATTAAGAAAATCTCGACAAAAATTAATACCGACAATGCCGCCTTTGCTTTTGATGACGTTAAATTGCTCATCGGTAAGATTTCTTGGGTGTGTGCAAATTTTTTTTGAGCCGGAATGTGAAGCCGCAAACGGCTTTTCCGCAATTTCCGCAACGTCATAAAACATTTTCTCGCTTGCGTGGGATATATCAACAATAATACCGTTTTTTTCGAGTTCACGCACGCATTGTCTGCCAAATTCGGATAAACCGCAGTTTTTATGTTCAACGCCCACACCGTCACCCAATTCATTTGAACCGTTCCATGTGAGCGTCATCATTTTTACGCCCGAATCGGCAAGGAGCTTTATATTACCGATTTTCCCTTCGAGTACAGCTCCGCTTTCAACAGTCAGCACCACACCGTTTTTGTTATTTTCAGCGGCAAGCACAATGTCGCTTTTACTTTTGCAAAAAACAATATCTTTATTTGCAATTTGCTCTTTAAGCATACGAACGCATCCGTCAAACAGGTTTCTTGCCTTAATCCCTCGGTACTCGTCGGGTATCCAAACGGCAAGACATTGTATATAAGGCTTAATGCCGTCCGTTTTGTTAAACGATATATGAAAATCATCGTTAAAGAGCGTACTTTTTTCGGTATATGCTTTATAAAGAGTATCACAATGCAAATCAAAAAGCAGCATAAATTTATTTTCCCTCCGAAAGCAATTTAATGCCATATTTACCGATGCAAAAACATTTGAAGTATATTTAGTACAATTCCGTCACCGCAAACAATGAAACACCCGAAATCCTTTGAGTGTTTGCTGCCGTACTTTTTAAGTATGCTTTTAAAAGACAGAATAATCGCCTGTTTGGATAAAGGCATTTTCTATATGGTTCAAATGTTTTACTTCCTTTGTATATTTATCGTATACAACTTCAACAACATCAAACCTCGGCTGCAAATCAAATTTATTTTCATTCAAAAAAATCGAGGCTGTCATTATAATCTTTTTTTGTTTGCGCGGGTCCACCCAATCGGAGGGACGTGAAACGGAAAATTGACTGCGTGTTTTTACTTCGACAAAAACAATATATTCTTCGTTCCTTACGATTATATCTATTTCGCCGTAATACGAACGGTAATTTTTTGCCAAAAGTTCAAAACCGCCGCGTTCCAAAAATTTCAATGCGGCGGTTTCACCCATATAGCCTGTTTTTTGTGCCTCTGTATATTTTGCTTTTGAATCATTCATCTTTTTCTCCGAGAATTTTTTTCAGAAATGACGGACGGTGTATCTCGCAGGGTCCGTATTTCAACAGTGCGTCGCGGTGCAGCTTGGTACCATAACCCTTATGCTTTTCAAAATGATACTCCGGATATTTTTCTGCAAGCTCCAACATCAGCCTGTCCCTGCTTACCTTTGCCAAAATGGAAGCCGCGCCTATTGATTGAGATAATGCGTCGCCTTTTACGATTGAAATGCAGGGTATTGAAATATCGGGAGTTTTATTGCCGTCAATAAGAGCAAAATCGGCAGGAATTTTCAATCCCTCAATTGCACGTTTCATCGCAAGCAACGCGGCGTTGAGTATATTTATACTCTCTATCTCATCAACGCTTGCCCATTTGACAGAATAAGCTATCGCCTCTTTTTTGATTATATCAAACATTTTTTCGCGTTTTTTTTCGCTCAGCTTTTTGGAATCGTCAATGCCGTCTATAACCAGACCTTCCGGAAAAATAACCGCAGCCGCACAAACAGGTCCTGCAAGGGGTCCCCTGCCCGCCTCGTCAACTCCGCAAACCGCCTTGTATCCTTGTGAACAGTACATTTTTTCATATTCCAACATTTGTATTTTCATCCACCTTGTCAAGTGTTATTTTGCCGAGGGTCGCACTGCGAAATTCGTCAAGAACCATTATAGCGGCTCTTTCTGTGTTTATTTCTCCGCCCGAAATAAGCATACCCCTTTTTTTCCCTATCGCCTCAAGAAGCTCATATCCGCGAAAATCTTTTATTTCCTCTTGGTTTAGTTTATATCTTGAACAAAGAGAATCGGAACAGTTATCCCTCAAATATAAAAGAAGTCTCGAGGCAAGCGTTTCGGTATCCGTTATATCATCCTTTATTGAACCTATATACGCCAATTTTTCACCTACGCTTTGATCATCAAATTTTGGCCATAACACTCCGGGTGTATCGAGAAGTTCAAAGCCTTTGCCGACAGTAAACCACTGGTTCCCTCTTGTAACGCCAGGTCTGTCCTCGACTTTGGCACGGTTCTGCTTTGACATCTTGTTAATAAATGATGATTTTCCGACATTCGGTATACCGACGACCATAACCTTTACGGCTCTTCCTGTCATTCCTTTGGACAGCCATATTTTTATTTTGTCGGCAAGTACATTCTTAACCGTAGGAATAAAAGCGTTTAAGCCCTTGCCGGATTTGCAGTCAACAGCTATCGCGCTTACGTTGCTGTTCCTGAAATAATTCAGCCATTTTTTTGTTTCACGGGGATCCGCCATATCGCATTTGTTCAGCACTGCAATTCGCGGCTTATTGTTTATTATACTGCGAAGATCGGGATTACAGCTTGAATACGGAACTCTTGCATCGAGAATTACTGCAACGGCGTCAATCAGCTTGAGTTGTGACTCTATTTTTCTTTTAGTTTTTGCCATGTGTCCCGGAAACCATTGAACAGTCTTTAACTCTTCCATTTTTACCTCCGTTTGTACAATATTGTAATACATACCTCAAACATAAATATATGTATACCTATTGCGGCAAATTTTGTTGGAAATTTTTCGGCGGCTTATATCTGACCCATATTATTAAACGGATAAACTCTGAATATTGCCTTTCCTATAATATTCTGAACCGGTATCATTCCTATAACATTTGTACGGCTGTCAATGGAATCTTCTCTATTATCTCCCATAACAAACACATAGCCTTCGGGTATGGTTACGGGAAATTTAATCGGATCGCTGAGCTTTATTGTTTTTCCCTTTATATATTTTTCATCAATTATTACACCGTCAACACATACGTCACCGGTATCATAATCTACGGATATTGATTGTCCAGATGTGGCAATAATGCGCTTTATTATCGGTTCGTTATATTCCTTTCCGTGACTTGCAACTATAATATCGCCGTTGTGCGGCTCATACATAAAATCAGTAACAATAAGTCTGTCACCGTTCTGAAGAGTATCGTTCATTGACGGTCCGTTTACTGTTACCTGTTTAAAAACAAACGTCAAAATCAACAGAACGACAATTATGGCAAAAGCCACCGTGTTTGCCCAGTCAAAAATCGCTGCCAAAAACGATTGTGATTTTGTGCCGTTATTTTGTTCATTTGTTTTTTTTGCGTTATCGCTCATTTTACAACACTTCTTTACAATTTATTTTTAATATAGGTCTTTAATATATCAGACCGAATTTGTTTAACGGATATATTCTGAATATAGCCTTGCCTATAATATTTTCTACCGGTATAATGCCTATACGGTTAGTTCTGCTGTCGGACGAACCCTCACGGTTATCACCCATAACAAACACATAGCCTTCCGGAACGGTCATAGGCAAAACGGTCGGATTGCTCAGTTGTATGGTTCTGCCTTTTGCATATTTTTCATTTATTATTACGCCGTCAACAATTACATCGCCGTTAAAATAATCTATTGAAACAGACTGTCCCTCTGTCGCTATCACACGTTTTATTATCGGTTCCCTATACATTGCACCGTGTGTTATTACAACAATATCACCGTTTTGCGGAGTATAGGAAAAGGTTGAAATAATAAGTTTATCTTGTGTATCAAGCGTATCGGTCATTGAAAATCCCTTTACGGTAACCGACCTGAAAAAAAATGTCATTATAATTCCGCTGACTACAAGAATAAATATAAGTCTTACAGCTATATCAAAAAATGCAGGTGTAAATTTATTCAAAAATTTCACAATTTTTTTAACATAACTTATAAATTTGTCTTTTAACGGCTGCGGGATTTTTTTGGCTGTTTTTTGAATTATTTTTTTTATTGCGTTAAGAGGTTTATCAAATATTTTACATATATCGTACTTCAGATACACTCACTCCCCCACTGCCTCGTAAACTGATTTTCCCAGATAGATATACGGATATATGACAAACTCTATTCGTCCGTTGACATCATCGTTTTCCATAAGCTCCGCAGAAAATTCGGAGCTTGCTTCAAGATTGGTTACAAGAACAAAGCCTTTAGGTATTTTGTTTCCGTCATCAAGAAGTTCGGAAATTTTATTTTTGCCGTACACTTGTTTTTTGTATGTAATACTTTCAAGCATCGGACTGCCATCTGTATTAAGAGGAATACTTTCGCCCTCACAGGCAATTATGTCGGCGTACATAGTGTTTTTTGCGATAACCGTATCGCCTCTTTGTAACGTATATCCGTTGGATAAAACAAGAACGTTTATTTTTTTATTGTTTACATCAATATCGAATATTTTGAAAAAAGCGGTATATATAAAAACGCATATTACTGTTACCGACAACACAAAAATAAACCATTCTGCTGTACTGCGAATTAAAGCACGGTTGTCTGCCTTGTCATTTTCATTGCGGAAACTGTTTTTTTTAAAATTGCCGTAAAACAAATCAGACACCTTCCTTATTGAGTATATAAATATCGAGAAATAACAAAAAAGGGACAAAATCGTCCCTTTTTCATTATCTGATTTGTTCTTTAACCTTGGCGGCCTTACCAACTCTGTCACGAAGGTAATAGAGCTTGCTTCTGCGTACACGGCCTTTTCTTATTGTCTGAACGTCGACCACGTTGGGTGAATGTAAGGGGAATACTCTCTCAACCCCTACACCGTAAGATACACGACGAACAGTAAATGTTTCAGCAATTCCGCTGCCATGTCCGGCAATTACGGTGCCTTCAAACATCTGGATTCTTTCCCTTTCGCCCTCACGGATATTAACACTGACCCTTACGGTATCTCCGATTTCAAACTTAGGTGTGTTTTCCTCCGATTTAAGGGAAGCCGAAGCAATTGTCTTAAGTGCGTCCATTTTAAAAATCCTCCTGTTATTTCAGACATTCTTGTTTATACAAAACGATAAACAGAGGACTGCCCGTTTCAAAGTACGGCATACTGCCGGGCTTTGAACCCCATCACAAGTGACGGTTCCAAAGACTTGAACATTATAGCATACTTTTTTTGATAATGCAAGAGCGATAATGCAATATTTAACAAACATCGGCAAATTTTTATAATTTAAGTTACATACTCCCGCCAATTATACCTTGTTTTGGTGTGACGGAACTCCTTATCTAAATATTTTTTGCACGGTTTATTTTATTTTAAAAACGGATTTTTAACAACACGTCACTTTTATATTTGTTTCGGATTCTTTTAAAATCATATTCCAATCATTTATATTTTTGTAAAAATCGGGATAAGCCGAACGGATATAGCGGTTTACCGAAAAAACATCGCTTCCTTTGTCGGCAACAGTTTTGTTTATACCCGAATTAACTTTTTTATATATGCTTTCGGTGATTTTTTTCAAATTGCTTTTGTTATACTGTTTGTCAAGAAAGATATGGACGTTAAAGCATATATTCAGTTTGTTGTTTACTATTGACGGAGTTATGCTTGTCGAGATATTGTCAATACTGTAATTTATTTTATCATTGCCCTTTGACAATGTTTCGGTAAAGTTAAGAGCTTTACGGTTTACAATAAGCGTGCCTATTGTTTCATCTTCATTCATTCTGAAATTTTTTCCGTTTCTGTCGACAAGATAGCTTCCGTCCGTTAAAACAGATGAAGTGTTTTTATTTATATCTATATATGGGAAAAGCATTGAACCGCTTATACTTTTTAATGACGACATATAATCCATAAAAGAACAGTGTGCAGACGGTTGGCTTACTTCTTTGCTGTCGGAAAGTACATTTATATATTCCGAGGTATAATTAAAATCCTTTACGGCAGAAGTTATGGTTTTATATGCCGAATTTTTTGAAACCATAAGACTTGTCGTTTTCTGAATATCGTTTTTCGACACAAAGTACGACAGAGTATCGTCACAGGCATCGGCAGCCGACTCGTTCATCATAATAAAAAGACATTGACTCAAAAGGACACTTTGACCTCGTTCGTTTTCCAAACCTGTAAACGCATCGTTCGGATTTTTTCCGTCCGCATAAATCAATTGAGTGGCATTTTCATGTTCCTCGTCATCGGTATCAAGAACGATAAGAGTTACTTTACAGCCGTCGCTAAGTTTGTCTATGCCTATTCCCTGTATAATAAGCCGTTGGTTAAGCTGCGTACCGGTACAGCCCGTAAGAGTGGGTACAGACAATACGACAGCAAAGGAAAGCAGAACGGCTGTTACCGTACCGTACAATCTTTTTGACATTTTACGGTTCGATTTAATTTTTTTTGCAGCCAACAAAATAAGGGGAATTAAAAATATAAACACTGTTCCCGATATGCACCAAATATATTTATTGAAAATCATTTCTTTCACTCCGCCAATGTTAAATGTTAAAAGAAGTACGGCAAGCAAAAATGCCCCGCTTACAATCGTTATCCACGTCCGTGAAATTTTTTTCATAACGCTTTTGGCACATTCGGCAAATGACAAAAGCATAAGAGACATATTACAAAATACGCAGCAAGAGCTTATCAGCAGGAAAAGAGGATTAAGACGCTGGAGCGCGCCGGAACCGTCCATTACACTGTACACCTGCATACTGCGCGTATTGATGTAATCCCCTACCGAACCAAACGACAATATAAGCATAAACGCCGTAAGCAAAAAAGTTACAAAAATCCACAAATACGAGCCGCGAAAAATTTTACCTTTTGTGTTTGGTGCAAAAATATTTATTGCCGCCGCCGTATTCACTCTTGACATTATGAAAACCACTCCGTCAAAAACAGTATTCAGCGTAAGGAGTTTTGACGGAACAAGGTTTTCGGAGGAATAGTTCGGGAACAAAAAAGAAAAAACAAGAACAGCGCCGAGCAAAAAAAGAAAAAGTATTATTGACGACATCCTTGAAAGAGCCTCTATTCCCTTTGCGGCGGCATAAACCGCAGCAGCCACAAACGCCGCAACAACAAGTCCGGATTGTATTTCATCGTTGAGCATTGTGTCAAGAAAGTCTTTTAACACATATCCCGAATATAAAAATGAAACCGCAAAATAAAGACCGTAAAGTACGGGTACGGCATTTCCCGATTTTCCAAGAATTTTGCGGGATATGCCAAACACGGAATCCGAACGGTCTTTGCCGAAAAGGAACACCGACGGCAATATCAAAATAAACATCAGTACCATTGCCAAAAGTAAGGGTAAAAACATATCCCAAATATTATTTGTGCCGGAAACTTGTGACGAATATAAAATTGTAAGAGATATTTTTGATACAAACAACAGTGTAAATAACTGACCGGTTGTTATATAAACCTTTTCATTCATCGGCGGCATCCTCACTTTTTATATTTGATCCCGGCATATTCTGAACATATTCGGTCTTTCTTGATAATATTTTCCATCCCGCTCTTATTATAACGTCACGCATTGAAACTGCGCTAAACGGCGTTACGGGTGAAGTGTAAGGAATACCGAAACTGTTTTTGCCGCATATATTTACAAGGACAACGCAAAGAACCGCGGCTATTCCGTATACTCCGAAAATACCTCCGGCAAAGGTAAATACAATGCGAAGTACAGACGAGGGTGCATAAAGATTCGGTATAACGTAAGAGCATATAGCCGTTATTGCAACCACCATAAGAGTGGGTGCGCCTATCAGTCCCGCATTTATTGCCGTATCTCCGACAACAAGACCTCCAACTATACTTACGGCATAACCCAAAGGCTGAGGCATACGCAGTCCCGCTTCACGCATTATTTCATAAACAAGCTGTATTAATATAGTTTCGTACATAAGGGATAACGGCGTGGCACTTATTGAACCGGCAATTTTATTGAGCATAAGCGTTGGAAACATTTCCGGATTGAATGTTCCGAGCGCAACATATATTCCGGGCAAAAGTATTGATATAAAAAACGCACAAAATTTAAGGAACCGTGTAAATGTCGCAAAATATGCCCTGTTGGAATAATCGTCAAGGGTCTGGAAGTATTCCACAAACAAAAAAGGCACAATAACCGCCGACGAAACGCCGTCTATTAATATCGCTATTCTGCCCTCTGTTATTTTTCCGCATACGGTGTCGGGACGTTCTGAAACCCCTACCCCACTGAAAAATGAAAAATCTCCCTTTTCCTCCAAAAAAGGCACGAGGTAACCCGTTGTAAGAACGGTTTTGAGATCTATTTTTTTTAAACGTTTTTTTAGTTTTTCAAGAATTTTATCCGACACCGTATCGGTAAGATAACATAAACAAATTTGTGTACGGCTTACATCGCCTATTGTCATTGTTTCAAATTTCAGCTTGGGATTTTTCATTCTGCGCCTTAGCATTGACATATTTGTACGCATCGGTTCGACAAAACCTTCTTTTGAACCCCTTTGGACAACATCTGCCTCCGGCTCGGATATACTTCGAGAATTATAACCCTGTATACCTATTGCAATCATTTTATTGCAGCCTTCAAGCCCGATAACCGCAAAACCCGACATTATTTTTGTTTCAATTTCTTCATAAGTGCATACGTCCGCTATTTCGTCTGTATACAATATTTTGTATTTTATATCGTTAAAGCAATCTTCGGGAGAACCCGAAAATTCGTACTCAAAAATCGGTCTTAAAACACCGAATGCGAGAATATCTTTATCTACCATATTATCTATGGCTATCAATGCTCCGTTTATACCGTTGAAACGCATTTCACGAACCGTAAAATCTGAACTGTTTTGGTAACGCGAACGCAAATAATCTATATTTGATTTTAACGACACTGAAAGCGGAGTATGTGCCTCTCTGTATGGCGGACGCGGATTATGTGTATAAATGTCTTTTAAATCTTTTATAAATTTATACATTTTTTACCTCCGTAATATTGAGGATATTTGGCTGAACGTTTATTTACTGTATTAATATTTTACATTATATGCCGAATTATACATCTGTCCGTTATATTCCTAATATTAGACAGACACAAAATTTTAATTATAATTTGCATATTTTGGATTATACTAACATTGACGCTATATGGAGGTGTATGGGAAAGTCCCGAATTTATGATAATTTCCATTATAAGGACAATACTGCTTTATATTATAATTATTTTTGCCGTTAGAATGATGGGAAAACGACAAATAAGTGAATTGCAGACAAGTGAACTGGTTGTTACGCTTTTAATGTCAAACATTGCATCAATACCTATGCAAGACACGGACCAGTCGATGATAAGCGGAGTTTTGCCCATTATGGTGCTTTTGGTATGCGAAATACTTATTTCATATCTTATGATGAAAAGGGCAAAAATACGAAAAATAATTTGCGGTAAACCGGTAATAGTGATTAACGACGGCAAAATAGATCAAGATGCTATGGTACAGCTCAGAATCAGTACGGAGGATTTATATGAACAAATGCGCCAAAAAGATGTATTTAACATAGACGATATAGCCTATGCAATACTTGAAACAAACGGAAAAATGAGCATACTGAAAAAGCCGGGCAAGGAAACCGTTTCCGCCGAACAGATGGGAATAAAAACAACGGACAGCGGTTTGCAAACCGTTATAATAAGCGATGGAGAGATTGCAAAAAATTCAATGAAATTTTGCGGAATTGACGAGAAATGGCTTTACGATATTTTAAAGAAGGAAAAAATAATGCTTAACGATATTTTTATTATGACCTGCGACAAAAAAAGGTCTTACAAGATAATAAAAAAGGAAAGGAAATAAATTTATGCAAAGGCTAATCGGAGCGTTCTGTGTTATTGCACTTATAGCGACAATAGGGACATCGGGCTTTTTAATAAATACCAACACTGCCGGCTCAGTAAAAAGCAAGATAGAAAAATCCGTAAAATTTGCGGACAACGGTGAAAACAAAAAAGCAAAAAAGGAGCTTGACGGTGCAATAAACGAATGGAACAAAAATATAGAAATAATGCTTATGTTTGAATCACACGGCAAGTTAGATGAAATTGAAGAAACAATAAACATCGCTCAATCATATATAAACAAAAAAGAATATAATATGTTCTATGCCGAGTGCAACCACGCAGTTACACTGCTTGAACATTTCCAAAATCTTGAATATCCTAATATAACCAACATATTGTAATTTATTTTTATATAACAGAAAAGAACCGTACCGGCAAAAATACCGATACGGTTCTTTTAACGGCAGGTTTCAGCCCCCGCCCATAAATTGTACAATTTCAAGGACGCTTTTATCCGTAAGCATTGTTTTGGAATAACTTTCCTTACGGATTATCTCTCCGTCAAGCTCCACGGCAATATGATTCAAATTATAATTCTCGGACAATAAATAGTCCATAACGGAAATATCGCTTTCTATTTTTTTCTCTTTACCGTTTACTCTCATTTTTTCCTCACATAATTATTTATTTTTTTACATTTGATACTGTTTTGGATTTTTTGGGCGTGGCTTTCGGCGTGTCCTTTACCTCGAAGATACAAGTACCGAAAGGAGGAAGCGTTATAAGAGCGGAATTTTCAAACTGATTGTACCGAACAGGCTCCGATTTTACAATTTCCCGATTTGTTACACCTGTTCCTCCGTAACATTTGGAATCGGAATTAAGAACCTCTTTTAACGTACAACTGTCCTTTAAAGCAATACGGAAGTTTTCTCTTGTCACCGGTGACATATTGCATACAACCGCATATTTCTGCCCCTTTGTAATACGATAGTAGGAATACACATTTGCATCGGCATTATCTGCATCTATCCAAAGGAAACCGTCCGATTCATAATCTCTTTCGTAAAATGCAGGATTGTTGGTTACAAGAGCGTTCAAATCCTTTATAAACGTGCTGAAAGCCTTGTGCATAGGAAATTCATCTACAATAAACCAATCGACCTCACGGGTTTCGTCCCACTCTCTGAACATTCCTATTTCGTTGCCCATAAAATTAAGTTTTTTTCCGGGATGTGTCATCATATAAGAATAAAGGGTTCTTGCCTGTGCAAACTTATTCTCATAGTTATCTCCCCACATTTTCTGTACAATGGTTGCCTTACCGTGAACAACCTCATCGTGTGAGAGCGGAAGTATAAATCTTTCAAAATAGAAATACGCCATAGACCAGTTTATTTGATTATGGCTTCCTTTACGGAACAATGGATCTATTTTAAAATATTCAAGGGTGTCGTTCATCCAACCCATATCCCATTTGTAGTCGAATCCCAAACCACCCTTTTCAACGGGAGCCGTAACGCCGGGATAATCTGAGGAATCCTCGGCTATGAGTATTATGTTATTAAATTCCTCATCCAGCTTCTTGTTCATATTTTTGAAGAAATTTACCGCACGGTCATTGACGCCGCGATCTTTGTTGCCCATCCAATATATTGCGTTGTTTATTGCATCCATACGGATACCGTCAAAGTGATAAATCTCAAGCCAAAAAGCCGCGCACGATAAAATATAGCTTTGAACCTCGCCTTTTGAAAGATTAAAATTATATGACCCCCACTCGCTTTGACCGACATCTGAGGGGGGATATTCATACAGCGGTGTTCCGTCGAAATTGCCCAAAGAATAATTATCCTTTACAAAATGGACAAAAGCAAAATCAATAATTACGCCAATATTATTTTTATGGCACACATCAACAAATTTCATAAGCTGTTCAGGTGTACCGTAGCGTGATGTAGCACTGTAATATTGCGAAACCTGATAGCCCCACGAGCCGTCGAAAGGATATTCCGCAAGCGGCATAACCTCAACATGAGTATAATTATTTTCTTTAAGGTATTTTACCAAGTCTTCGGCAATCTCGTCATATCTGAACCACTGTGCTCCGCCGTCCGCCTCCGATTTACCGTAAGGTTTACGCCAAGAACCCATGTGCATTTCATAAATATTCATCGGCTTATCGTAGCATTTGCTACGGTTCTTCATCCATTCGGCGTCATTGAATATTTTTTTGTTATTTATGCGTGTTATGATCGACGCCGTGTTCGGTCTGAGTTCGCTGTGAAAAGCGTAAGGATCGGCTTTATCCACAACATTTCCTCCGCTTTGATATATCCTGAATTTATAAAGCTGACCTACTCTTGCTTCGGGAACTGATATTTCAAATATACCGTCATTTTTTTTGTTCATTTTATGGTTTTGACCGTTCCAACCGTTAAATTCGCCAATAACTTCTATTTGATATGCCGCAGGCGCATAAACTCTGAATATAACACCCTCATCGTCATCTGTCACCGGATGCGCTCCAAAATATTTGTATGAATCGGAGGACATACCTCTGTAAAATTCATCCATATTTAATCCCGACATTTTCATCAACTCCAAATTTAATTTTATATTCTCTAAATATAAGTTTAAAATAATATAAAATATATGTCATTAGACATTTAGATAAATTTGTCATAAATGAAAATTAATTTTATCAGGAATTTTTATATTTTTTATACAGTGAAAGCGCAAGGAACACATTACCCTTCGCTTTAATTTTACCTATAGTAAATGCTTTAAACGGGTCTATTTGTTTTTTGACAAGCTGTTCAAAGGTTTCGGAAGAAAGACTTACAACAATATTCGCACTGTTATGCTTAACAGGCTCAATTATTTTCTGTCCGTCCACAAAGGCAATATATATATATCCCTCATCCTTACCGGTTATGTGTACAACCGCAGAAAAGTTTGTATCAATGTTTGATACATTTTTGGCAAGGAATGTGTTCTTTACGTTCTCATAAATTTCTTCAAAGGTCATTGTTTTCATCCTTTTCGTTTATTTTCGAGTAATTATAACATATATTTGTATACATTTTTTTCTAAAAAAGAAATATAAAATATTATTTTGTATATAAAATATTAGTTTATATATTACAGTCAATAGATATTATTTTCTTATTACCGCAAAATTATAACAACATAAAGATTATAGCAGAAAATATGTGTACATAATAAAATCGAAAAATAATATTATAGAATATATCAAAATTTTCGTACCCAAAATAATCAAGATTTTTTTCTTAATTATTGAAGTCAATCGAACGTTATGATATACTTTTTTGTAAATTATTATTTAATATGAAAAGGAAAACAAAATGAAAAATATTATTATAAAAATATCAGCATCTTTTCTTATTTTATTAATGTCGGTAATTTTTTTAACCGCATGTTATAAAACCGACAGTAACAAAGCTGAAAACAGTCATTCACCGTCCGAATCTTCTGCCGACAATTCCGAAACACCGTCCGAAAGCACGCACGAAAGCAAAACCGAAAATGAAATGTCTGTCGATGAGATACCGGAACTTAACGACCCAACGCCTGAAAACAGCGGTGAAACGGTCAACGGTATTTTTGTATATAACGGGGTTGCTTACGAGCTTTTCGGCGGCGGTGAATCGCTTGCAAAAGATTATTCCAAAGCAATATCCGATATAAAAAAACACTTAGGCGACGGAATAAAGGTATACAATGTTGTTGTTCCAACGCATTGCGGTGTAACTCTGCCGGAAAAATTCAATGATATGATTTCATCTCAAAAGGATTATTTGGATACAATATGCAGTTCATACAGTGCAGATGTAATAGGAGTCAACACCTATGACACTCTGATGCACCATAGGGATGAGTATCTTTATTTCAACACCGACCATCACTGGACGGGTCGTGCGGCATATTACGCATACGAATGTTACTGTAAAGCCGCAGGAATTAAAGCTCTGTCAATAAATGATATGAAAACGGAAAAAATAGAAAATTACAGCGGAAGTCTTGCGAATGACATTGAAAATGCGTTACCTCTTACAGAGGATTATGTTGAATATTTTACTGTTGACGATGACATTGAAACAACGCTTTATGATGAAAACGCTGAAAATCCGCAGGATTATATGCTTATTCACAGCTACGCCGAAGGTGTAAATTCATACGGAGTTTTCCTTGGCGGTGACCAACCTCTTATAGTAACGAAAAATAAAAACGGCAACGGAAAGAAAATTGCAGTTGTAAAAGAATCATACGGAAATGCGTTTGCCCCGTTTATTTCATATACTTACAGTGAGGCTCACATAATGGATTTCAGAGATATTGATTTTGATTTTAAGCAATATCTTATTGACAACGATATTGACGAAGTTATTTTTATCAACAATGCAATGGCTTCCGCAACGCCCGAAAGAGTTGAAGAGCTTGAAGAACTTGCAAAATAAACATTTTTCATCGGCGCGGTGCCCGCGCTGTCAATTCGCGGCGCCGAAGCCGGCGCGGGCGATTCGCGTTGTCGTTCGCTCCGCTCACTCGTACTGTAAGCAATAAGTACGTTCGCGCGACGTTAGTTATTTTTACCATAATTAAAAGTTTCGCTCAAGCCTTTTCAAAGGCTTGCGGTTTCCAAAGGCAGAGCCTTTGGTGGGTTTTTAAGGGCAAA
>CANQBK010000030.1 GCA_947589485.1 uncultured Clostridia bacterium
GCGTTAGTTAATGTTCCCATTCGGGGGCGCAGGCTCTGCGCCGGAGCCTTTGGTGGGTTTTAAGGGCAAAGCCCTTAACTTTCTTTAATCAAACAAAACTTTTTTCGCCTCAATAAGACTGCCGCTCATAATTTTGTATTTTGCAGGACAATCACCTTTTATCTTCGGAGATATGTTCGTGTGAAGATAAAGCGAATCCATACCGGCTTTGAATGAACCTTGTATATCCGTTATGTAATCGTTGCCTATCATAATAGATTCCTTTGGATTAAGTCCGTGCTTATCGAGTATGCACTTGTAAAAATTAATATCGGGCTTTGCACACCCCTCGTCCGAGGAAATCATAATATCGTCAAATTTTTCATATATGCCTAACATTCGTATTTCGGGCTCAGTAAATATACGCTGTGCATTTGAAAGCAAATATGCCTTTCCTCCGTGTTCGTGAATGGCGTCCAACAACTCGATTGCCCCGTCATAAAGTCTTACATATTTCATTGACAGCGCACGGAATGTTTTTCCGGTCGCATTTACCAACTCCGCCGAACATTCCGCTCCCTTTGCGGCAAACAGTTTTTGAAAAACCAACTCTATCTTCGGTTCGGGGTTCGTTGTGTATTTTTCCTTAGGTACAGCCTCTATTTGTTCGTTAAGGTATTTAAAATATGACTTCTTTAATTCGGACGGCGTATAGGACGCTCCGTTCATTGAGTATATCAATGCCATATTCTTCCATAAACTCGGTTTTTGCTCGTTGGTATTAATATCCACCAGTGTTCCGTAAAGGTCAAATATATAATTCCTGTACATTTACGTCCTTCTCCTTGCCGTATGTCAAAAATAAAATAACTTTTAGCCCTATCAAATTCAATTTCTGATTTCTATACATTTTTAAAGCTGAAAATTTCACTTTGGATAACATCTATATCACATTCCATAAAATGTGACATTACACATACTCCGGAGGCGGAATTTTCGTATACGCTCGGCAGCTTGTCTTTTGTTATCCCTCCGATTGCAAGAACCGGAACATTTACCGAATCGGACACGTCCCGTAAAAAATCAAGCCCCCTTGGAGGTACGCCTTTTTTGCAGTCGGTTTTAAATATGTGACCTGCAACTATGTAAGAAACTCCCATTTTTTCCGCCTCGCGCGCTTCTTCAACACTATGAACGGACACACCCAAGGTGCGGAACTCCTGTGCAAGCGTCGGGTATTTTTTCAGTACGGGAAAGGATATATGCAGGTCGCTGCGAATTTCACGGGCAATATTAACAAAACCGTTGACAGAAAAATTTACGTTGTAGAGCTTGCATAAGGAATAACAATGATAAGCAAATGTTCTATACACATTTTCCGTCATTTGCTTTTCACGCAAGATTATTCTGTCGGGATGCGAAATTGCGATTTTTTCTATTCGTGTAAGAAAATTATCCTTACACAAATCGCTGCAAGTAACTACAAATAACATAATTCAATTCCTCAAATAAGTCTTATGTACTCGTTAAACGACGGCTGAAGTCCATAATCGTGCAAGCTGCTGACAACCTCGTCAACCGAACGGCGGTCGTTTATTTCAAATTGCTCGTCTCCCTTTTCTTCTTCGCCGCGTCCGCCTATTCCGACACATACGCCCGCCGAAATTTTCGTTGCAGCAATATTTGCCGCATTATCCCTGAAATTTTTCCGTTCACGGGTCGAAACGGTTATGCCCGCATAAGGCAAAAACAGCCTGTATGCACATATTACCTGTAAAAGCTGTTTTTCGTGTACCTCGTTGGGGTTTTCGTTCTTACTGTTTATATACGGGCGCAAACGCGGAACAGAAATCGCAATTTCAGCGTGAGGATATTTTTTTTGTATAAGCGACGCGTGAACGCCGACCGAAAAGGCGTCGTGCCTGAAATCGGCAATTCCCAAAAGCGCTCCGAAACCGACGCCTCTCATTCCGCCCAAAATTGCCCTTTCCTGTGCGTTTATTCTATATGAAAATATTCTTTTTTTACCGGCAAGGTGGACTTTTTTATATGTTTCCGTATCGTAAGTTTCCTGAAAAACGGTAACAAAATCCGCGCCCTGCTCGTGAAGATATTTGTATTCGTCCGCATCAACAGGATAAATCTCAAGACCTATAAGTGAAAAATATTTCTTGGCAAGCATTACCGCATCGCCTATATATTCAATATCCGACGCTTTCCGTGACTCTCCTGTAAGTATCAGTATTTCTTTAAGACCCGTTTCGGCAATAGCTTTGTACTCTTTTTCTATCTCATCAATATTCAGCTTTGCACGGTGTATTTTATTTTTGCAGTTAAAGCCGCAGTAAACACATTGATTTTCACAATAATTTGAAATATATATCGGAGTGAATATTGCAATGGTATTTCCAAACCTGCTGCGTGTGAGCCTTTGCGCCTTTTGCGCCATCTGTTCCAAGTAAGGCTCTGCTGCGGGCGACAAAAGAGCCGCAAAATCTTTAAAATCCAAATCTTCCTTTTGAAGCGCGGTTTCCACATTTTCGGAAGTAAACTCATTAAAATCGTATTTATTATATAAATCAAGCACTTCGTCCATTATGCTTATTTCTTCGGGCATTTTAAACTCTTCCTTTCCGTTAATCCTGTAAAAATCCCGTAAGAGGACTTGACGCCTCACCACTGTCCTGAAGCACACGTCCAAGCCCCGAAAGATAAGCAAGACGTCCCGATTTGATTGCCAGCCCGAATGCCTTTGCCATTTGGTATATATCCCCTGCGGTCGCAATCGCCGTATTTGCCATAACTGCGGCTGCGCCAAGCTCCATTGCCTCACACGCCTGCGACGGAGAGCCTATGCCCGCATCAACAATAATAGGAAGATCTATTTCTTCAATAAGTATTTTTATAAAATCCTTTGTACACAAGCCCTTATTGCTGCCGATGGGAGCGGCAAGAGGCATTACAGCGGCTGCGCCGGCATTGACAAGATCACGCGCGGTATACAAGTCCGGATACATATAAGGCAGGACAACAAAGCCCTCTTTAGCAAGAATTTCTACCGCCTTAACGGTTTCCGCATTATCGGGCAAAAGATATTTATTATCACCCACAACCTCGACCTTTACAAAATCACCGCAGCCAAGCTCCCTTGACAATCTTGCTATTCTAACCGCCTCATCGGCATTTCTTGCTCCGGAAGTGTTAGGCAAAAGGGTAACGTTTTCGGGTATGTAATCAAGGATATTCTCGCCGCCGCCGACATTTGCTCGGCGCAAAGCAAGAGTTATTATTTCCGCTCCGCCGTCCTCAACGACCGCCTTTATCATATCAAGAGAAAACTTTCCTGAACCCAAAATAAAACGCGATTCAAATTCCTTGCCTCCGAGTACCAGTTTATCCGACATTTTCATCGTTCCTTTCAAAAAATCAACGAAGCCGTATAAGCTCCGTTGATTGAATCATATATACAGTTTGCCGTTAATATTTACTTTAACAATATTATACATCTGATGTACCGTATTGTCAACCGGAACGAACTCGGCAAAATTGTCTGTTTATCAGCTTCCGGCACTTTCGTAAGCCTTAAGTCCCCTGTTCCAAATTAAAATAGAAATAACAAAAAACACAATTGAAACTGCAACCACGCCGCCTATGTTAAACAGAGGATTTTCACCCGTAAGGATATAAAGAGCGGGGTAATATCCGGTAAAAGCAAAAGGAACGATGTAGGTAACAAATAATTTTACGGCATTGTTGTAGATAGTCGTAGGATATTTCGCAAATTCGTTCATACCGTAAACCATTTGTATTATAAATCCGCTGCTCTTTATCCAAAAGGCAAATGCAGACGTGATAATTTTTATCGAAGTATAAATCAGTGCCGCAAACGGTATGGCAAGCACAAAAAGAGTAACACTAAGCGGCGTTATGTACAAACCGGCGTTTGGTGCGGAATATGCAATAAGACCTATTCCGACCGCAAGCTCCCCCACCGCGTCCACTTGGAAGGTTTCCGCAATAACGTGAAAAAGCGGATTTATGGGGCGGGTAAGGTATTTGTCAAAATCTCCTTTGCGTATTATAAAATATCCAACGCTCCACAAGTTATCCGTCAAAAGATGATCAAGTCCTTTCGGCACTTGTGAAAATCCGTAAATAAAAACTATTTGTTCCAGTTTGAATCCGGCGAGCGCGGGTATTTGAGAAAAAATTATAAATATAAACGCAATTCCTATCGCCTGGTTTATAAGAAAACTGACAGCGCCCGTCAAAAAATCCGCCTTGTATTCCATAATACGTTTAAGATTTTGTGCAACAAGTATCCTGTAAATTTTAAATGCTCTGCGCATAATAACGTTACCCCCCTTGAACACACAATTTTTTGACCGCTCCAAACCATATCAGCTTTGACAGCCCGTAAACGAGCAGCGCCCATACAGCTTGTACGGCAAGACGCACGAACAGTTCGGTCGTCCCGTATTTTCCCATATATATCATAACCGGTGTGTAGTTCATAGAGGAAAACGGCATATATTCCAGTATGGTCTTCATCCATTCGGGCATAAACGCAAGCGGAATAAGAGATCCCGAAAGAAAGTTGACTATGCTGTTCTTAAGTATTCCTATCCCCCATAAATTTTTAACGTAAAACGCAACGAATCCGAAGCATAGATTCACTCTGAAAGAAATTATATATGCCAACAGTGCGCTTAAAAGATACAGTAAAAAATTTACCGGCTCAAACATTATCCTGCCGAGCATACAGTAACGGTATATTTCAATTCCTATCGTTACAGGAAGCGCGAATACAACAAAGCGTATAATCGAGCCGCCTATTTCCGTGGCAAAATAGCTCATATCCGTATTTACGGGTTTTATGAGCCGCATTGAAATACTGCCGTCCCTTATTTCCTCTCCTATGTCGGTGCTTACCGAGCTGAATGTAATTTCACCCGTGGCATTTGACAAAAACAGATATACAACCATATCCGTCATTGAAAAACCCATAAACGTATCGCTGCCGGACGATAAAAATACAGCGTTCCACAAATAATACATTACAAAGCAGTATACCAGCCCTCCTATCACGAAGCCGATAAAATTCATACGATACGCAATCACACTTTGTATTCCCGCCCGCATAAAGGGAAAATATTGTTTACGAATTTTATTCATTGCCGCCCGCCCCCTCTTTGTAAAGGCGGCGGATAATCTCTTCTATATCCGCGTCCTTAACGGAAATATCCTTTATTTTTGCCGCTGAAAGGGTATAATTGAGCATATCCCCGACAGGCATTGCCTCGCTGTTGAAACGGACGGTAAATATATTTTGGTCGTTTTTTATAATTACATCTTCGTCCGATAAATCAATATTTTCCCGAAACTTCCGAACGTCAAGCCCCGAAATCGGGTCAACCTCAAAACTGAGCTCGCGCATTTGACCGAAATTTTTCTTCAATTCCCTAAGCGAACCGTCATATACGTTTTTGCCCTTGTCAATCATAACTATTCTGTCGCACAACAGCTCAATGTCGCTTATGTCGTGCGTTGTCAATATAACCGTTGTTTTTTCCTCTTTATTTATTTTCATAATGGCACGGCGTATATTGTCCTTTACAACAACGTCCAAACCTATTGTGGGTTCGTCAAGGAACAGGACTTTCGGACTGTGCAGCATAGACGCCGCTATATCCGCTCTCATACGCTGACCGAGCGACAAAGTGCGTACCGGAGAATTTATAAAATCCTGAAGTTCAAGTATATCATTCAGGAATTGCATTCTCTTTTTGAATTTGGAATCTTCCACTTCGTATATTTCCTTAAGCACCGTATACGTTTCCAACAGCGGCAGATCCCACCAAAGCTGAGTTCTTTGTCCAAACACAACTCCGATTTCACGAACATAATTTTTTCTGTCGTTTTGCGGAATTTTTCCGTTTATACGGCAGCTACCGCTTGTAGGTGTAAGTATTCCCGTAAGCATTTTTATTACCGTTGACTTTCCCGCTCCGTTGGGTCCTATAAATCCCAAAATCTCACCTTGCGGGACGTGAAAGCTAATATCGTCTGCGGCAACGACAATTTCTTTTTTCGGTTTAAAAAGAGATTTAAAGCTGCCTTTCAGTCCCGGTTCTTTAATATTTTTAGTAAATTCTTTTCTTAAATTCTCAGCATAAATCATATATTTCTCCCGGTGTATCAAATCAATTATATTGAACGTAAAAAATTTTTGCTTAAATAACCGGCTTACTTTGCCTCCTTTCCTTAGCCGATTTTGTGTTGATGTCAGAAAGTCTGTTGTTAACGAATAATTTGCTACATTATATCAAAGTAAATTCTTTTTGTAAAGTTTTCTAAAAAATAGTTAATATCGGTATTTTATTGTCATTATTGTACAATGGTTTTGAGGCGTACCGCAGACCTGCGGAGTAACCCTCTATGAGCATCAGTATACGCAGCTTGGTTTCATCGTCCATCGGTTTCAGCAGCTTTGCAAAATTTTCAGCCGATTTTCTTTCCTCGGCATAAAGATATTTAGTTTTTATTTTTTCGTTCATATTCTCACTCCTTGTACATTTCAATGTCAATATATTACTACACATTGAAACTATTGTCAAGTATTTCACGACACAAACTTGACAACGAAAAGTTTTTTTTATACTATAAGCAAGGGAGGTAATTGCAGTGACAATAAACGACAGAATCAAAGTTTTAAGGACAAAATTAAAATTAAGCCAGTTTGATTTCGGAGGCAGAATAGGTATAACAGAATCGGCGGTTTCAAACTACGAAAACGGCAGAAGGTCAATAAGCGAACAGGTCAAAACGGCAATAACAAGAGAATACGGCGTAAACAAGCTCTGGCTTGAAAGCGGAGAGGGCAGTATGTTTTTGCCCAAGCCGAACGGAATAATTGAAGAGATTTCCGCTCAATATGAGCTTAAGGAAACCGAAATAAAAATTTTGAGGAATTATTTAAAACTGTCAGCCGCTCAACGTGAAGATTTCATAAGTCTGGTAAATAAAATATTGGGGAATTAACATTGCCCGCATAACACATTTTGTTATGCGGGCAAAATTTATTTTGGACGATAATAAAAGCGACCGTGAACCATTTCGGATTTTGTTACGTTTATAAAGGCATTTTCGTCAACCTTTAAAATTTCCGAAATAACGTGATGTATCTCATCTGATGAAACAACGGAATAAATCATATTCCTTTGTTTACCCTTATACAGCCCCACTCCCTTAAACAGAGTTCCGTCGTGATTGGTACATTTTCTTATTACCTCGTAAACCTCTTCGGGCTTTTCGGTTATTATAAACAGGGTTTGTTTTTGATAATGCTTGTAAAGCATTTGTATAATCATTGTTGAAACGAACTGGAGAATTATTGAATACATTGCTCCTTTCCAACTGAAAACAACGCCCGAATAAAGCAGTATAACAACATTTCCCGCAAAAATATAACTCCAAGCGTCTTTCCCGTACTTTTCGGAAATAAATATTGATATAAAATCCGTGCCGCCGCTTGTAGCCCCCGAAAGCAGGCACATACTTATTGCCGTACCGTTCAGTATTCCGCCGAATACCGCACACAAAAGTATATCGTCAGTCAGGTTAAGGCTCGGTGCAATGTCCGTAAAAATCGACGAAAACAATATAAAGATAAGCGAATAAACGGTAAATCTTTTACCGATAAATTTAAAGCTGATTATTGCGGGTATCGCATTAAGCGGGATATATATAACGCTGAACGGTACCGCTATGTGCAGATACTCGGAAAATATCTGCTGTATAAGAAGCGTAAGTCCCGTAAAGCCGCCCGCAAGAAGTCCCGATGAATGAAGAAAATTGTTGATATTAAACGCATATAAAAGTGCTGCCAAAAGTATAAAAAGAATTTTCAGACACTCGGTCGTAACTTTTTTAATATTCATTTTTACCTCCAAAGCAAACGCTTTCTTTTTCAATCCTTATTATCGGTCATTTGTCACTCCGTTTTTAAATAAGATTGCTCATATCCGTTATTTTCGGGTCTGCCGTGCCGTTAGTAATCGGCGTCGGAGCCTATAAGCTCGCTTTGATAAACTTTCATTCTCAACCTGTCTTTTTCGGACGCATCGGAAATTTTCTCACGAAATTCCCGTGAATTTCTTATGTTTTTGATTTCCAGTGTTGAGTTCGTTTTGTCGTGAGAATAAATAGTAATAGTTCCCAAACCGAACAGCTTTTGCGGAAGAGTCCTTGTGTATGTAATATCGGCAATGCGATAAAGCAGTATCTCGTTTTCGGTACTTTTAAGAAGTCCCTTTGCGTATATAAGTTTTTTGTTCGTAAGTGTGTACTTTGTAAACGTCCACGGCAAACCGAAAAAAATCAGGCGTTTTCTTTCCTCGGCAATTATGTTCGGACCTTCAATATTTTTTTCTGCCATAACAAAATCTCTCCCTAAGTATTTTCAGGTTTTCCGTCAGCATTAACACAAAGAAAGACCAAGTGTATAGCTAACCCATTCCGACCTGATTAAACTGTCTTAGCCCTATTTCCAACAAAGCGCCTATAACAGAACCTATAAATATGTATGTAAATATTGTTACACTGAACGGTCCGCCTATAATAAATCTTCCTATATCGCTGTCATAAAATGTGTTGTACCATTCCACGCTGAAAAGCCGTAAGGTTTGCAGACCACAGCATATAAAAAGATCGATTATCAGCACAACCCACGCCGCCGCTTTTTTTAATATAATCGCAATAATAAAATAAACTCCCGCCGTGATTATCGCATAGCTTGTATTTTTCCAAAATACATCGTCAAATGTTCTGGTAACGTAACCGAATATCAGCAACGCAACCGCAACAATAAAATATCTTATTCTGTTTCTTTCCATATATCCGCCTCCAGTATTTCATCAAATCCCATTATAAACTTATCGGCGCTTTTCTTTAAAATATCCGCATTTTCCTCCGACGCCTTGTCATAGACGGCAACGGTATACATTCCTGCCCTTTTTGCTCCGCTTATTCCCTCGGGAATATCCTCAAACACCGCACATTTCTCAGGTCTGATGCCCAGCTTATTTGCCGTATAAAGGTATATATCCGGGTATTCTTTATTTTTTCCGACCTCAGAGGTATAGCATATTGTATCGAAATATTTGTCCAGCCCGTTCTTTTTCATAACCGATTTAAGCAGGTAAGGATTTGAGGAAGTTGCCATTCCTATTTTTATGCCCTGCTCTTTAAGCCTGTTCAAATACTCATATACATAAGGCTTTGCCCTGACATTGTTTTCGTATTCATAATGCGCCATATCAAGCCATATATTTACCAACTCGTCTACGCTTTCTTTCAGGCCGTACTTTTCAATTGTATATTGAGCCGCTGTTTCAAAAAACATTCCTTTGACCGCATCTGTATATTCCTTTGTAACCGGAATATTCCGTTCAGTCAAAAAATCTCTGTCAACCTTTTCCCAAACATACATCGAATCAATAACCGTACCGTCAAGATCAAATATTGCCGCCCTGTATTCAGACATAATATCCTCCGTCAGATAATTGCATTATATAAAAAAAGCGAAAAAGCCTCGGCTTTCCCACTCAGCAATATAATTATATCATAAAAAGAATTAATATTAAAGACTAACAGGAAAAGAATTTAATATATATTTTTTGTATATTTTTGACAATAATCTACGACAAGTTTTTGGAATATTCAGATTTTAGACACGCATATCGATATTTCATAACCGCCGACGGAAGTGTTTTGGAGTATGCAGTCCTGCAAAACACCGTCACGCATAACAGTCCGAACGTCAACATTCATTTCTATACTATCGGGAGAAATACTCATACCTTCGCCCGTCATTTTCATATAGCTTTCTTTCATTGTCCACAGTCTAAAAAAACGTCGGTCGGCGTCGGTACTGTTTTCCGCATCGGATATATACCTATATTCCCTTTTGCTGAAGTAACGCTCAGCCACCTCCATAGGCGCTGTTGTCACCCTTTCAATATCACAGCCCACAGGGGTGTCACAGACCACGCATAATGCCATATCCGCCGAATGGGACAGGTTAAAATAAATACCCTCACATTCCGGTTTGCCGTTCCTGCCAATAATAACATTTTCCGATGAAAACCCGTTTTCCTTTAATGCCTTATCCAACAGCCGCCACGCGCCAAGACTCAATTTTCTGTCACAGGCACGCATATACCTCAATATATATCGGCGCCGCCACTCCGGAACGCCCGACAGAACATTATAGTCACACTTCGGGTCGGGAACAGCGGAAACGTCAAGCAAATAAAGCCTTGTCATTCATCTCACCCCGTCAAAATATAAAGTATTCGCCCTCTTAATGCCGAATACAGCCGTATCTGCTGCGAACACGGCTGTATTTGCATTAATTATTTTGCTTTATTTATCGGTGAAAAAATCATCGTCAAAAAAATTCAGATTGTCAAGGGCTTTGATTGCATTTTTAAGGTAATTGTCATCGGTGATAGGCCACTTAAAGTCCAAACGGTACAGCACCTCGGTTGTAAAACCGTTGTCGTAATCTATATTGTATATTTTGCTGTCATCTCTTGACGTATAGGCGATAAGTCCCGACACAGCATCGCTGTTTTCGTGTTCAGCGGCATAATCGGAAACCGCTTTTACAAATTCACTGTCGGGTACTGTTTCTATGTCAAAGCCGTAATCTTTCATAGCGTATATTACATCGCTCATAAAAATCCTATGGTTGTTTACCGCGTGGTAAACCGTAAATTTGTTATCCGTACCTGCTGTTTTCAAAACTGCCGCAGCGGTTGAATCAATGGGAGAGAACTCGGCGCTCTCGTTCATACCGCTTATCGGAAATTTACCCACAGCCGCATATCCGCGCAGTGTACGCAAAAAGCCGTTGGTAATAAAGTTAATCTGGAACTCTCCGTCACTGCTGCGGCTCATCAGGTTGCCGACTCGTATAATCTTGGCATTAAGCCCGTTTTTGACCGCTTCAAGAACGGCTCTCTCGGCAAGGAATTTTGTCCTTATATATTCGTTGCTTATCTTTTGACCGAAATATAGGTCGTTTTCTTTCAGCTTTCTGTTCTCGTCGGGCTTTCCGTCCATACCCTGACCGCCGATAGATACGGTCGAAATCTGTACCAGCCTTTTATTTGCTGTCTGACAGAGCTTAATCAGATTTTCCACACCTCGCACGTTGACCTTTTCCAGTAAATCGCCGGCAGCGAAATGCTTGACACATGCCGCACAGTTAATCAGCGTGTCAAACGGAACATCTTTAAGCGCATAGACCTTATCGGCGTCCGTTATATCCGCATCTATACATATTATTCTGTCGCCGAAAAGTTCCGTATACGGCGAATCGAAATAATACATCAGCATATTCATCATTCGGCGTTCGGGAGAATCATATCCGCCCTTTCGCACAAGACAGTAAACCTTGCCGCTGTAATTTGAGATAAATTCCTTTAAAATATGGATACCCAAAAATCCTGTCGCACCCGTAAGCAAAATGTTGCCGACAGACTCATATACCGTGTTGTCCGCATTTTTTCTGTCGTTTACCGCAATGAGCTTGTTAATTTCATAATACGAATAATCCGCAAACTCATCGGTTCCACTGTCGGTCTGAGGTTCGTCCTTATAGATAATCTCCGCAAGGGAACGAACCGTGTGATATTTGAATATATCCGCATACACGAGCGGAATATTTTGGTTAAGACACATTACCGCCACTTTTGATGCGGCAAGCGATGTTCCGCCAAGCTCAAAGAAGTCGTCGTCAATACCCACATTTTCTGTACCGAGTGCTTTTTCAAAAATGGAACAAAGACTTTTCTGGTTCTTGTTTTCGGGCGGAACATATCCCACCCTGTCGGCGCTTGCCTCAGGTTTCGGCAAAGCACGCTTATCAATTTTTCCGCCGGGCGTTACAGGCATTTTATCCAAATGTATATAATGTGCAGGCAGCATATATTCGGGCAAAAGAGGCTTTAAAAAAACTCTCCATTCTTCGGCTTTGTACTCCGCTCCGGTGTAATATGCGGCGATATATATTGTACCGTTCCGTTCAACCGCAGTAACGGCGGCTTCGGCTATACCGTCTTTTTTAAGAATTGCGCCCTCTATCTCCGAAAGCTCAACACGGTAACCCCTTATTTTGACCTGAGAGTCAATTCTGCCGATATATTCTATATTTCCGTCACCTTTCATTCTAACCATATCGCCCGTGCGGTACATACGTTTCTCGTCACGGCATACGGCAAACGGATTGTCCGTAAATGATGCGGCTGTCTTTTCGGGCAGGTTACGGTATCCTCTGGCAATTTGGCGGCCTGCGTGGCAAAGTTCTCCCGCAGCCCCGACGGGAACACGCTTCATATTCTCATCAACAATATAGCTGCGGACGTTGGTCTGGGATTTTCCTATCGGTATGTTCCTGTATTCCTTGTCTACAACAAATATCGTGGAGGAAACTGTATTTTCGGTGGGACCGTAGCCGTTCACCATCGTGTAACTGCGGTCATAGAAACGCTTGAATTTTTCGCCGCCAAGCTCTAATATCCTTAAAGCGCAGTCATCTGTAAGCGTTTCGGCTACCAGTTCGCCCATTTGAGTTGGGAATGTACTTACGGTTATGCCGACATTCTTAAATATCCTGCATACACTTACCGCGTCCCTCCTTACGCTTTCCGGAAACAGGTAAAGCGCAGCTCCGGCCGTAAGCGGTACAAACAGGTCGTGCACGGACGCATCAAAGCAAAAACTTGCAAATTCGCCGTATATATCTTCGGGTACAGGCTTTTGGAACAGGGTTTCGTGCTGAATAAGATTTACAAGGTTCCTCTGTTCGATCATTACTCCCTTTGGTTTTCCGGTTGAACCCGACGTATAAATCATATAAGCCAAATTTTCGGGCTTAGGCGGTGTAAATTTCACGGATTTCTCAAAATCCGAACTGTCCGTTTCAATGCTGTCAAGGCAAATAATATTCCCGCTGTAAGCCCCAGCAAGCGGAACGTAACTGCGAATTGCCAGCAGATTTTCGCATCCGCTGTCGGACAGCATATATTCTATCCTTTCCTGCGGATATTCCGGATCAAGGGGTACATAAGCGCCGCCGGCTTTCATAATGCCGATATACGCCGCAACAAATTCTCGTGTTCTGCCGCAAAGTATACCTGCAGCGTCCTCAATTCCAAAACCGTTTTTCACGAGCTTTTCCGCAATATAATCGGATATTCGGTCAAGCTCTTTATATGTTATGCTTCCGTTTTCGTCAATAACAGCCGTATTATCGGGATACATACACTCCGCCTCGCCGAACAGGTCAACAAAAGTTTTTCCGACAAAGCGTGGATCATTGACCATTTCGGTTTCCTCGTCAAACATCAAATGAATATCCGAGGGCGCAGTTCCGTCCGCAAGCGATTCCGCTGCAATTTCAAAATTTCGGAGCATATATCCTATTGTTTCTTCTTCAAACATATCTGCCCTATATTCAAGGTCAAAGCTGTATTTGCCGTCCCTTAAATATATCGCCAGCGATACCGGAGCTTTTGCGGCATTGACTTCCAACTCTATATTTTCGGCTTTTTCTCCCCCTATGTTGTCAAATTCAAAGTTTTCTCCCTGATAAACAAACATAGTGTCGGGTATTATCCCTAATTTATGGCTTATCTCGGAGAATGGGTAAACATCGTTATCCATCATACCCATAATCTCATTTTGCAAAGAGGTAAAGTATTCTTTGGAGGATTTGTCGGTTCTGCAAAGGACGGGCAGCGTCTTTACAAACATTCCGACAGCTTCGCTCAGACGGGAATCGTTTCTGCCGTTATATACCGTTGTAAACACCGATTTATTGTCAAAATTGTATCTTGCAAGCATCGCACCGAACGCACCGATAAAAAATACGTTATCGGTTATGCCGTACTTCTCGCACAAGGCTTTTACTTTGCTTTGATCAAGGCTTTCGCTTGTAATACGCACGTTACCGATTTTGGGAGCATCGCCGCTTTTGTCGGGACAGAAACCTGTACTTCCGCCGCAATTTCCGAATATTGATTCGTAATAGCTTTCCGCACTTTTATATGCGTCCGAGTTTAACAGCTTTTCGTTGTCCAAAGCGGCTTCATACGCCGTATAGCCTTCCGATTTAAGCTCTTCTCCCCTGTACGCCTTGTTTATATCCGATATGATGATTTCAAACGATGTTCCGTCAACAATCAAATGGTGCATATCCATAAACAGATAACTGCCCTCGTGTGTTGTGTGGATTTCAAAACGGAACAGCGGCTCGTTAAACAGCCCGAAAGGACGTACAAGCATTTTTTTGTCCATACCGGAAATAATCTCCGTTTCATAAGGCATATCGTCATTTCTGCGCTGACGTATCTCTCCGTCGGAGTCCATAAAAAGACGGACTTTAAGATACGGGTGCGCCTGTACTGTCTTTTCTATTGCTTTCTTCAATTTTTCCAAGTCTGTTTTCGGGTCGAGCTTGAACAGATACGGTATATTATATACCGTTGTTCCCATATTTGCGGTACAGTCGATAAATACTCCCGCCTGAGTATTTGTAAGCGGATATACCTCACGCTTTTCATTTTTTTCGGTTTTACGGGCTCCAAGCAGGAACTTTTCGAGCTGAACGACCGTGGGGTTTCGCTTTAAATCCACGGTCTTTATAACGGCGTCAAATTCCCTTGCAAGCAGCACGTTAAGCCTTATTGCGCTTATCGGCGTAAGTCCCGCATAATAAATATCGGTCGTAGTTCCGAAATCGTCATGACCTATTGCTTCTTTAACACAGTCAAATATACGCCTCTGCATATCGGTTTTCGGTTCTATCTTTTCCTCCGTCTTTCTTTCTGGTTTCGGCAAGGCACGCTTATTGACCTTTTGGTTTTGGTTCAAAGGGATAGACGGTATCTGCATTGTCACTGACGGAACCATATACGGCGGCTTTGTTTCCATTATAAAGCTGTTTAATTTATCAATATCTATATTTTCATCGGATACGATATATGCGGCAATGTACTTACCGCCGCCCTCATCTTCAAATGCGGCGACCGTTGCGTCCTTTACGGCGGGGAAACGCCTTATTACTTCCTCAACCTCGGTCAATTCTATACGGAACCCTCGTATTTTAACCTGACTGTCACGGCGTCCCACAAAAGCGATATTGCCGTTGTTCAGATACCGCACAATATCGCCTGTACGGTATGTTCTCTCGTATCCCTCTTCGTCCGTATACGGGTTTATTTTAAATACCTCGTCCGTCTTTTCAGGACGGTTCAGGTAGCCCCTTGACACCTGTCTGCCGGCTATCACAAGCTCTCCGCAGGCACCAGGAGGCAGACGGTGACCCTTTGAATCTACAACATAGAGCTTTATGTTATCCAACGCTTTTCCGATAGGTATATCGTCATAATACTTATCAACATAAAATTCGGTAACACAAACGGTACATTCCGTGGGACCGTAAATATTTATGAGTTTGTAGCCCGACGGCGGCGGCAGCGGAACAAGTTTTTCTCCGCCCGTCGAAAGATACTTTAGAGAATCGTTCTCCATAGTTATCGCAAACTGCCTGCATACCTGCGTTGTCATAAATCCGTGCGTAATTCGGTTCTTTTTAAAATATCCGTTCAGCGCGATCAAATCGAGGCGTATATCCTCACTTATAATATGAAGTTCCGCGCCTGCCGTAAGCGGACAGAAAATATCCATCATACAGGCGTCAAAGCCGTATGACGCGTAAGCGGCTGTACGGCAGGTATTGTCAAGTCTGTAATATCTGTGGTACCAACGGCAAAATGCGGTGATATTGCCAAATTCAAGCATACACCCTTTCGGCACACCTGTGGAACCCGACGTATAGAGAAGTATAAACAAATCCTTTGCCAAAGGCTTTTTAAGCTCTCCCGTGTAGTCGGGCAGGTTATTTATATCGTCAATAAACAAGACCTCTCCGCTGTAATTCGGTACAAGTTTCCTCATTTCTTCAGTTGTAATAAGCAGCTTTGCATCTGAGTCTTCAAGCATAAAATTCAGCCTGTCTTGCGGATATGTACTGTCAAGCGGTTGGTAAGCACACCCCGAACGTGCAACACCGACAGACGCGACAGCCATATATTCGCACCGAGGTATAAGTACCGCTATAACGTCTTCCGCACCAAGTCCCAAACCGTTTATGTATCCTGCCAGCTTTCCCGTAACCTTTTCAAGTTCACGGTAAGTAATTTTCGTATCCTTATAAACCACGGCTGTCCTGTCTAAGTTAGCGTTTGCGGCTTCCATAAACATATCGACCACGGTTTTGGTATTATCATACGGCACTTCCGTAATGTTAAAGCCGTCGAGCTTTTCCTCTTGAGCTTTTGACAATATCGACACGTCCGAAACGCACCGACAGCTCAGTACCGAAGTCATAGCGGCATCGTAAGAGTCAAGAATATTTTCAATTGTTTCTTTGTCGTACAAATCCGAACGGTACTCGGCAGTAATATTGTACTCTCCGTCATACAGCCGCACTTGAATAAGCAGCGGTTCTTTCGGCAAATCGAGGGACAGGTCCTCTCCCCTTGCTATCGTGTCACCGAGCGGATAATCGTCTGTCAGCTCAGCCTGATACGCAAATATCAAATCGGAATTTATTCCGTACTTGGCGGCAATATCCGAAAACGGGAATATGTCGTTTGCCATAGAGCCCATAAGCTGCTCCTGCAAAGCCGACATATACGAACTCACTGTTGTTTTATCGTCAAACATACAGTAAACCGGCAGCGTTTTTACAAGCATACATACCGTATTTTCAAGGCGCGAATCGTTTCTTCCGTTGTATATTGTGGCAAACAGTGCGTCTTTTGTTCCTGCATATCCGGCGGCAACAATACCGAAAACGCCCGTAAACAGCGTATTTGGGGTAATGCCGAGATTTTCGCACTCATTATGTGCCGCCTTGGTACTTATTCCGAGCTTGCGCTTTAGCATACCCTTTGACGGTTTGCCGCCCTTTTTGTCAAAAATCGGCAGCGATTGAGTTTCAAGCTCCGCAAATATACTGTCGTAATAAAGTGCGGCTTTCCCGTAACTGCCGTTCTTTATCTCATTTTCCTCGGTAACAGCGGCGTCAAAACCGTTGTATGTTTCCGATACAAGCTCTTTGCCGCAATAGGCGTCGTTTAAATCTTTAAAGAATATATCGTATGAATTGCCGTCCGCCATAATATGGTGGAAATCGACAAGCATATACTTCTTGGTTTCCGTAACGTAAAGTTCTATTCTTAGAAGAAGCCCGCCCTCCAAATTAAAGGGGCGCACCAAATCGGTCCTCATTTTTTCAAATTCCGCGTCCGTGGTATTAATTATTTTCGGCACAAAATCTTCGGGGTGCGGTCTTTGATAAAACTCTCCCCTCTCACTTATGCCGAATCTTGCGGTCATATAGCTGTGAACTCTTACCGTTCGTGCAACTGCGTCCTTTAACACGTCAATATCGACTTTATTATCAAGTGTGAACAGGAAAGGTATGTTATACACCGTGCTTTCGGGATTTTTTATACACTCTGCAAATATCCCCTTTTGCGAGCCTGTCAAGGGATAAGTTTCACGTTCCTCGTGTATATCGATCGGCGGAGCGTTTTCAATGAATTTTTCAAGCAGAGCCACCGTGTTGTTTCTGTGAATATCGCTTGTTTTTATCGCAATTTTAAACTCGTCCGACAATCTTACGTTAAGCTGCATTGCGCCAAGCGACGAAAGTCCCGCACGGTAAAGATTCGTATTTATACCGAAGTCGCTGTTATTCATAACGGACGCTGCAATGTTGAATATTTTACGCTGAGTGCCGTTCTTTGGAACCTCTCCGCCCTGTTTCATTACGGGTTTGGGCAGCGCTTTTTTATCTATTTTCATATTTTGCGTGAGCGGCATTTCCTCAAGCTGTATAAGTACGTCAGGCACCATATAATACGCAAGTTTTTTCGATGCAAATTCGGTTATTTCCTCCGCTGTGACTTCACGCTCCGCCGTATAATAGGCACAAAGATATTTGTTGTCTACGGCTGTCACGATACAGTTAGTTATTTCAGGAATACTGTTTATAACATCTTCAATTTCTCCCGGCTCGACCCTAAGTCCCCTGAGCTTCACTTGGTTATCCTTTCGTCCGTGAAATTCAATTTCTCCGTCCGAATTAATATGTGCCAAATCGCCCGACCGATAGCCGCGCATACCGTGAAACTCTATAAATGCCTCGGCAGTTTTTTCCGGCAGGTTAACATAGCCGCGTCCAACGCCTTTACCGCAAATCAACAGTTCACCCACCTGACCGTCCGGAACCTCGCAGCCGTTCTCGTCGATTATATAAACAAACACATTGCCGTTAGGTCTGCCGATTGTAATATTTTCACTGTTTGTAATCACTTTCATAGTACAGCTTATTGTGGTTTCCGTGGGACCGTAACCGTTCATAATATACGCGTCGGGATTGACCGATACTATTTTATCGTATAATCCGGCAGGGAAAGCCTCGGCTCCTATGTCATAAACATTAATTTGTTTTAAAGCCTCCCTTGATTTCGGCATATCCAAAAGCACAGACAAAAATGACGGTGTTATGCAAATCACATCGGCACGGGTACGAATTATAAGATTCGCAAGAAGATTCGGGCTTTGAATTTCCTCGTCCGTTGCTATAACCACAGTCATACCGTTTGTCAGAGGTATAAATTCCTCCATAACTGATACGTCAAACGTCATTGCCGCAAGCGCAAGGCAAACCGAGCCTTTTTCGACAATACCTGCCGTTTCACGGTTCTTTGGATTCGCATTTACGAAGTTTGAAAGATTTCCGTGTTCAATCATAACGCCTTTCGGTTTGCCGGTAGAACCCGATGTGTAAATACAGTAGCACAAATCATTCTCCGATATTTCCGTATCGGGGTTATTGTCCGCACCGTTTTCCGCAAGCTCTTCAATCAAAAGCGGTTTGAATCCCATCTTTTCCCACATATCGCCGTAAGCCGCCTTGATTTTCGCCGTGGTAAGCACAAATTTCACGCCCGCATCGGAAAATATAAAGCCTGTCCTTTCCGCAGGATATTCGGGTGACGCCGCGACAAACGCACCTCCGGCTTTTAAAATTCCCTGTCGTGCCGCATATACGTTAACGCTTCTGTCAAGCACAACGCCGACCGAAGTTTCACGGGTCACGCCCAAATCTATAAGAGCGTTTGCGATGCGGTTTGCGCGTAAGTTAAGCTCCTTGTATGAAAGACTTTCTTTGCCGCACACAACGGCGGTCCTGTCGGGATAAGCCTCCGCCTGCGATTCAAACATTTTTGTTACCGGCACAAAATCAAAATCATACAACGTGTCGTTTATTTTTTTCATTCAAAAACCCCCTTGTATTATAAAATATCAATATCTTCAATTATCTTTCAAGGAATACCTGCTTTTATCCTGTATGTCAAATTCAATTACTGTATTATTCAAATCAATTGCCCTTATGTAACTTATTCTTGATGAGATTTTTTTAACAAGCTCAATGCCGTGTATATCAAATTCATCGCTGTCACATTCATATTCCGCAGGGTTGAACGGCACTCCGTTGTCGCGTATACGCAGTTGGAGCTTATCTTCCTCCGCCAAAAGGCTCACGTCTATCCAGTGTGAGCTTTTTCCTCCGTATTTTATACAGTTAACGGTCATTTCCTCAGCCGCTACCGCCGCCAAATTTGCCATTTCCTTATCGACGCCGTATTTTCGGCAAAATTCCTTTATCTCCTTCGGAACAAGCGATGTTTCTTCCATTTGCGCCTTTATTGTAAAGTCAAGGCAGTTTCCGGGATTTTCGGCAGGCAGCATATAAAAATCACTGTCTTTATGTTTCACCTTGCGGAAAATATATGCCGCAAGCGCAGTCATAACCTCCGAAACCACATATCCCAACACCAAACCGCTTATACCGTTGCCGCTCAAATTCAAGCTAATCAAAATTCCCACAAATACGGCAGGCAGGACAAAAAAACCGTTCTCAAAAAATGTTATGATACTTGCCTGCTTTGACTCCTCGACAGATTCGTAATAACTTATCAGGAATTTGTTCCAGATATACGCCGGAAGACAAAGCATAAATAATCTGAGAGCGGTTACCGTTTCGTCCAAAGTATTTGGGTCATCTATACCGAACATTCCTGCGACCCAACGTGTAAATATTATTACTGCCGCAAACGCTGCGGCTGCCGTTACTGCTGTATAGGAAAGAACTCTTTTGCAAAGCGCGCGTATGCCGTAATAGTCCTTTTCGCCGTAGAGTATCCCTGCCATATTCGGAATTATGCCGATTATTCCCGCAGTAAGCATTTCAACAATCATAAGCACATTTTCGCAGACGGTGTATATCATCATACCGTCGTTCCCGATAAGGTTAATAATAATAACATTAAATCCCAGTGTTCTTATAAATGTCATTATCATAAATATAAAGTTTGGCACGCCTGTTACAACAGCGGTTTTTAGCGGGGAAAGCGATTTTATTTTTGTAAATCCCATCATACGTTTCGGAGAGCGGATATAAAAAATAATAACCGACATACCGAGCAGAAAGCCCATAACAGTAGACAGCGCCGCCCCTGCCGTACCCAAAGGCGTATATTTTAAAAATACAAAATCCAAAATAAGGTTAACGGCATTTGAAACGATAAGGTACAGCGATGCAAGCTCCGGGTGGTTTTCAACGCCTAAAAAGCTCACCATTAAAAGTCCGATACCGATAACGGGTGCGCCGAGCATACTGACAAATATGTAGTTTTTTATAAGCGGAACAAGACTGCCGCCCGAAGCAAGAAAAACGGAAACGGGTTCAGCCAAAAAGAAAGCCGAGGCGGCAAAAGCAATACCGAAAATAAGGGTAACGAGAAACGTCAGCGAAAACAATTCCGAGGCGCTCTCCTTTTGACGCTTGCCAAGTAGAATACCGGCGGCAATAGCTCCGCCTGAACTCGAAAAGGCTCTGAATGAGCTTGACCCGTCGGTAGAGGAGCTTACCATAGATATGTCGGGTCTTGAATTTATTTCATCATCGGGACTTCGTCAAATAGTTGCCGCGCATAAAAAAATGAACGGCAGTCTTATACTTAAAAATCTGTCCGCAGAAATACTTGACGTATTCAATATGGCAGGTTTCAGCAAAAGACTTAATATAAAATAGCCTATGAAAAAATCAATTTTAAAAGAAACGATAATTATATTCTGCTTAGCCGTTATTATTGCTTCGACGGCTGCGGCAATATTCAGCTTTATTTATAATGCGGATATTGTCGAAAAAAATGCGGGAAAACTTGCCTATGCGGGTGCGGCGCTTGCCGCCGACACGGTAGAAAACGTCAATTATGATGAACTCACCAAATCCGAATCAAGCGCTTTATATTCTCAAATACGCAAGGAAATGAAAAACATCTGTAAGGATTTTGAGCTTGAATATCTTTACATATACGAACCCGAACCTGAAACAGAAAGCGCGCGTTTTATTATGACTGTCGCATCGGACGATGAGGAAGACAAAACGGTCAAAGAGGAAAGAGGACTGGGTAAGGTCGTAAAGCACAAGCTCACAGAGCAGGAAAAAAACATACTTCAAGGTACGGAAAATAAAAGCGCTCGTTCGGAAAAAAACTCATACGGCAATGTATACACATGGACTTGTCCCATATACCAAGACGGAAAAATAATCGCTCTCGTCTCCTGCGATTACAGTACAAACATATTGTTAAGCAGAACTGTTGTGGGATCCGCTGTCATAATACTTCTTATGGTATGTGTACTTATAATTGCAATGCTTATAGCTGTTGTCGCCATACGCAAAAAGGTACTTCTGCCCATAAAGAAACTTTCGGAGTATATGAACAGCTTCATAACCGACAACGGCATTGACTGCAGTTCTATTGATATATGCACCGATAACGAGATAGAAAAAATGGCAGACGCATTTATGAGTATGCGCAGGGATATTAAAGGCTATATAGAAAACATTAAAGTCCTGACCGCCGCACGCGCGCGTGAAGACGCGGAGTTTGATATTGCACAGCGCATACAAAACGGCATTGTACCCGAAAAAACCGCGTTTTCAGAAAATACATACGATATTTTTGCCGTAGCAAAGCCGACAAGAAATGTGGGCGGCGATTTTTACGACTGTTTCGTAACAAAGGACGGCAAGTTGTGCCTCGTCACAGGCGACGTATCGGGCAAAAGCATTTCGGCGGCAATGTTTATGGTAATGACACGCACAATGATACACGACCGTATGAATAACGGTTACAGTCCTGCCGCTGCCCTTAACAGCGTAAACCATAATCTTTGCGTATCAAACCCCGAAGGAATGTTCGCCACGGTATTCGCTGCCGTATTCGACCCCGACAACGGAGAGCTTATCTTTGCCAACGCAGGACATACCGAACCTGTAATAACAGGCACAAACACAAGATTTGCGAAAATCGACAGCGGAATTGCGATAGGTCTTTTTGATGATTCGGAATCCGATATAAAAGACGACCGTATGAGGCTGAACGATGGAGAAATCATAATAATTTATACCGACGGTGTAACCGATATTGTGAACGGAAACAAGGAGTTTTTCGGTAAAAATCGTCTTTTGGAGGCAGTACGTTCATCAAAGAACGCCAAAGAGTCCATAACCTCTCTCAACAAAGCAACTATGGAATTTGCAAAGGGTGAAGAGCTGTTTGACGACTACACAGTCCTTGCGCTGCACTACAAGGGAAACAGTACAAGGATTAGCTTAGCCCCCACAGAAAACTCGCTGTCCGAGCTTAAAGACACTGTACTCGGTATCGTCGGCAAAACACCGAACGGCAAAAAAATTTATCTTGCCTGTGAGGAGGTTTTTATAAACATATTAACATATTCGGGAACAGATACAATAGAAGTGGAGTTACGAAAAAATAACGGCACATTTGTGACAGTATTTACCGACAGCGGCGTGAGCTTTAACCCCGTTTCGGCAGGAACAGAAAAAAAAGATTTTTATGAACTGCAAAACGGAGGTATGGGTTTATCTTTAATAAAACAAATAGCCGAAAATATGTACTATAAGCGTGAGGATAACAAAAATATACTTACTCTAAAGTTTTCACTTGAAAAAGACGGAAAATAAGAATATCTCATCGGCGTAACAAAGCAAATGAAAAAAAACCGAATATTTCTCATTAACATACAGGGACAAGGAGTTTCCTCACTTGTCCCTGTATATTTTTTGCAATGCGAACGGCAGTTTTAATTTGTGCTGCCGCCCTATACGGCGTTTGCGCTTAACTCTCATCTTTCGGGAATGTTACGGAAATTTCAGTACCTTTGTCAACAATACTTTGCAGTTCAATAGACGCATTATGAAGTCTTGCAGCGTGCTTTACTATTGAAAGTCCCAGTCCTGTACCTCCCATCTCCTTTGAACGGCTTTTATCCACTCGATAGAACCTTTCAAAAATACGTTCCCGACACTCTGTCGGTATACCGATACCCGTATCGGAAACCGTAAGCACAACACATTCCTTTTTGTTTTCAATCGTTACGGATACACTTCCGCCTGGGCGGTTATATTTTACAGCATTGTCACATAAATTATACACTATGCTTTCCAACATCTGCGGTATGCCGTTTATTACAGCAGTTTCCCCGCTTATAGCGATTGAAACACCTGCTTTATACGCTTCTTCGGACAATGTTTTTATCGTTTCCTTTGCCAGAACATAAAGGTCCGTTTCCTCTCTTTTAATATTGCCTACGCCTTCGTCCAAATGTGACAGGCGAATAATATCTTCCACCAAATTTATCATTCTCTGTGCTTCACTTTGAATACGGGAATAAAAATACGGCAGATCCTCAGCCTTTACTACACCATTTGACAAAAGTTCCGCAGACCCTGCTATTGTATGCAGCGGAGTTTTAAGCTCGTGGGATACGTTCGCCGTAAATTCCTTTCTTATACGCTCGGCATTTTCCTTATCCGTTACATCAAGTGCCAACAATACCGTTCCCGAAACTTTGCTGTCCGATATTACCGGACCCGAATTTAATTGATATTTTCCGCCCGCAATATCTATAACCTTTTCGGTCCTTTTTCCTTTCTCGGAATCAGAAAGAAGTTTTGAAATTTCGGAACTTCGGTTCACAGACAATATATGTTTTCCGATACACGATTTGTCGGTTTTAAAAAGACGTTGGGCGGCACGGTT
>CANQBK010000031.1 GCA_947589485.1 uncultured Clostridia bacterium
CTTACTTACATTTTACACCTTGGTTGCTATGAAGTCTATTTTTATTTGCATTTGTTGCACTTGATATTATAATCTGCTCTGCCTTTGGAATCCGCAAGCCTTTGAAAAGGCTTGACCGAAACTTTTGACTATGGCTAAAATAACTTACGCCGCGCAATTGTACTTATCTCTTGCAGTACGAGCGAACGGAGTGAGCGATAACGCGAATTGCCCGCGCCGCCAAAGGCTCTGCCTTTGGAATCCGCAAGCCTTTGAAAAGGCTTGACCGAAACTTTTGACTATGGCTAAAATAACTGACGCCGCGCGACTGTACTTATCTCTTGCAGTACGAGCGAACGGAGTGAGCGACAACGCGAATTGACAGCGCAGGCACTGCGCCGAAACTTTTAATTATGGCTAAAATAAACTAACGCCGCGCGATTGTACTTATTGCTTGCAGTACGAGCGAACGGAGTGAGCGACAGCGCGAATTGAGGGCGCAGGCACTGCGCCGCGAATTGACAGCGCAGGCACTGCGCCGGCTCGGCGCTAGATGATTGACTTTTTTGTTTGTGATGATATAATAAGTATTAATTTTATTATGAAAAGAGAGCTGTTTATGATAGGAATAATAGGTGCTATGGATATTGAAGTAAACGGTATTATTGAAAAAATGACCGATAAGACCGTACAAACAATCAGCGGAACAGTCTTTACAAAAGGAAAAATAAACAATAAGGAATGTGTGACGGCAAAATGCGGAATCGGTAAAGTTAATGCCGCTGTATCTACACAAACAATGATATTAAAATATCGTCCCGAATTTATTATAAATTCGGGTATAGCAGGAAGTACAAGTCCAAATACTCATACGGGAAATATCGTTATTGCTGAAAATGTTGTACAGCACGATATGGATACTACGGCAGTGGGCGACGAATCGGCAACATTGTTTTTGCCTGAGGAAAATATTATATATATCCCTTGTGATGACGGATTGATTACCGAATTGAAAGCTGCGTGCGAAAAAACAGGAGAAAAAAATTTCGTTGTCGGAACCGTGGCAACAGGAGATCAGTTCATAAGCGGAAATGAAAAACGATTGTCACTTAATTGTAAATTTAATGCGCTGGCTTGCGAAATGGAGGGCGGCAGCATAGGTCATGTATGCTATATAAACAAAATTCCTTTTGCTGTCCTGCGTTCAATTTCCGACAGTATGAGCGATGATGACGATGCCGTAGAGTATTCTGTGTTCAGTAAATCTGCTGCGGAAAAGTCAATAAAGATTATTCTTCAATTTATTAAAGATATGAAGTAATGATTGTGTTTAGGAACCAACATAAAATGCCTGAATTTTACGGAACATAACAAAAACCCCCTATGGCAGATTATCTGATTATCAGATTATGCCATAAGGGGTATTTTTCCTAAATGCCTTTTTCATTTATTCAAGATTGCCGCTGTGGAACATTATAGCGGAAAGAGCCGCAATAGGAGCAGTTTCAGCACGCAATATACGCTTTCCCAGAGTTGCCCTTTGAGCGCCCATTCCTTGCAGAAGTTCAACTTCATATTCTTCAAAACCGCCTTCGGGTCCTGTAAATATGGCGATTTTTTTGTCGGTCGGTTCTATTATTTTACGAATAGGCTCGCCGCCGCCTTCAAAAAATAATATTATTCGGTCAAATTTTTTGAGAGTGTTACCCAGATTTTTAATTTCGGTTATACTGTGTACCGTCGGTATAATTGCCCTGCGTGACTGCATTGCCGCTTGTGCCGATATTTTTTGGTAACGCATTTGTTTTTTTTCGGCGGCTTTTCCCGATGGTCTTGATATACATCTGTCGGTAAGCAAAGGTACAATTTCATTTATGCCGAGTTCAACACATTTTTGTATTACGCTTTCAGTCTTATCCCCCTTTGCCAGTGCGGTAAAAAGAGTTACTTCAATGCTCGGCTCGTTTTTACATTCGTTTTCGGAAACGGTACGCACCAGTACACCGTCAGAATTTATACGTTCAATTTTGCACAAATGCTCTATCTTGTCGCTGTCACATAAGGTTATTATCTCCCCCACCGACATTCTCAAAGATTTTGTTATATGTACGGCGTCCTCTCCTGTTATAAGGTGTGTCTGACCGACATTGTCGGCAAAAAACCAATTCATACGTCAATGCTCCGTTCAAGTTTGATTTACCGTCGGGTCCGCCTTGTTGTTGGGCGAAGTTCTGATTTTTTGTGTGGACTTTTCAATCGGACAAGCAAATTTTTTGTCCTTGCGCTTTTTTACCTTTATAATTGTCTTTCTCAGTTTTTGAAGTCTGAATCTGTTATACCTTTGGATTATAATAAAAGGAACATTTCCTATAAATAAAAAAATCATAAATAATATTGCGATAAAGAAATCATTTATAAGAAAAAGTACCGCCGTAAACATACAGTTGATAGAATGGTTCCATTCTCCTCGGCAGGTTTCCATTATAAATTCGTCTATGTATTCCAATGATATATCGTCTATATGGTCCTTTGAAAACCCGTCTTTGCCTATGTGCTGGGGCAAAAAGTCTTTCCAACGGTTTATTTTTAAAACATCATTGTAAAATTTACCGTTGTTTTCCCATTTATGCGGCATATACATTTTTCGGTTCGGGTCAAAAGCCGTTTTGCTTATTGATATACATAAAAAAAACGACGCATAATGCCACACTGCTCCAATAAGCAAATTTATTATCAATACATTAATAAACGGCTGCTCTTTAAGCATATAAATCCTCCTTAAAGGTGCTCATAATAGTATTATACTAAATTTAAATAATTAATTGTTAACAAATTATTAACAAGGAAATATACATTAAAAAAACCAAAATTGAAATTTTAAGTATATTTTTACCTGATTTATATTAAGACAAATTTCACCTTGAAAAAAATGGGAATCTATTGTTATATAATACATATAATGATAGAATTATACCATATTTATGAAATCGGGAGGAATCTTAATGAATGTCGAAATTGTTTGTGTCGGCACTGAACTTTTGTTGGGTGATATTGTAAATACAAATGCAGCATTCTTGTCAAGAGAGCTTGCGGCTCTCGGAATAAATGTTTACCGTCAAACCGTTGTCGGTGATAATTCCGAAAGACTGGAGGCTGCGCTGCGAGAGGCTCTTGAAAAAAACGATATGGTAATAACTTCGGGAGGCTTGGGACCTACATACGACGATATTACAAAAGAAACCGCAGCTTCGATTTTTGGTCTTGACTTGGAAATTGACGAAAGCTCAAAGGAGCATATTGAAAAAATTGTTGGAACGAACCTTGGAAAGTCGGAGATTTCGATTATAAAACAGGCGTACATTCCCAAAGGTGCCGAACCTTTGAAAAACGACTGCGGAACGGCGCCGGGAGTTTTTTTGGAGAAAGACGGAAAATATATTATAATGCTGCCCGGACCGCCAAGAGAAATGAAATGTATGTTTATGAATTATGCAGTCCCAAAGCTCGTAAAAATTTCCGGAAAAACTATGGTATCACATACGGTGCATATATTTGACGTTGGAGAATCTGTTATAGAAAAAAAACTGCATAAAATGATGACAAGTATGACGAATCCGACTGTTGCGCCCTATGCCAAAGACGGAGAAGTTACCGTCAGGGTCACGGCTTATGCAGACAATAATTCTGAAGCCGAAAATATGATAAATCCCGTTATAAAGGATATAAAAGAAATAATCGGCTTGGAAAACATATACGGAACAGATGTGGGAAATTTGCAAACGGCTCTTGTAAGGGAGCTGAAATCCAAAGGTATGAAAATTTCGACAGCCGAAAGTCTTACCGGAGGGCTTATATCAAAAAGAATAACCGAGGTACCCGGCTCATCAGAGGTTTTTGAGTGTGGGATATGTTCATATTCAAACCGTATAAAAAACGAAATCTTGGGTGTATCGAAAAAAACACTTGAAACATATACCGAATACAGTGCGGAAACCGCTAAAGAAATGGCGTTGGGAGCAAGAAAAATTTCCGGTGCGGACATAGGTATATCCTCTACGGGGATTGCCGGTCCCGACGGCGGTACAAAAGAAAAACCCGTCGGTTTAGTATATGTTGGGATAAGTACCGAAAATAACACATACGCAAAGGAATTGCGGCTTGGCAAAGGCTTTGATAACGAACGTGATTTAATACGCTATATAGCATCTTCACACGCTTTGAATTTGGCAATTAATGAGTTAAAAAAGTGATTATGTTGACAATTATAAATATTTTTCTTCTGTATTTTGCTTTAAAAATATTTATAATGAAATATATTTTATTATCTTATCGGAAAATTTTGTGCAAAACTATTGATTATGTAAATTTTCTATGCTAAAATGTATAAAGAATGTTTATTATAGAGATAATGTCAATCAAAGTCCTTTCAATTTTGGTCAATGTGCGGTTGACAATGTGAAAATGTATAAAGGTACTTTATGAATTTTAAAATTAAATTTTTTAGGATGGAGATGATTTACCAATGGCAAGAAGTGCAGGCATACTTATGCCTATCACAGCACTGCCCTCACCTTACGGAATAGGTACCCTCGGAAAAGCCGCTTATGAATTTGTTGACTTTCTTAAAGAAGCGGGTCAAAAATATTGGCAGCTTCTTCCGGTAGGACCTACAAGCTACGGAGATTCACCTTATCAGTCATTCTCGACCTATGCGGGTAACCCCTATATGATTGATTTGGATATGCTCTGCGATGATAATCTTCTTTTAAGAGAGGATCTTGAAAAAATCGACTGGGGTACAAATTCGCAATATGTGGATTATGAGAAAATTTACAATGAGCGTTTCAAGGTTCTGAGGCAGGCATACGAAAACTTTAAAGAAAGAAATCAGCAGGAATTTTGGGATTTTATGCGCGATGAAAACAGTTGGCTTACCGACTATGCGCTGTATATGGCTGTTAAAAAATATTTTGACGACAAGGCGTGGACGGAATGGCCCGATCCGCTCATAAAATACAGAAATCCCGATACGATAGATTATTATTTAAGGCTCCTTTATGAGGACGTAATGTTCTGGAAGTTTACGCAATTCCTGTTTTATAAACAGTGGGCGGAACTGAAAAAGTACGCAAACGACAGCGGTATAAAGCTGTTTGGCGATATGCCGATTTATGTTGCGATGGACAGCGCGGACACATGGGCAAACCACGAAGTGTTCTGGCTTGATGATGAAAGAAAGCCGGTTTGTGTTGCCGGATGTCCTCCCGATTATTTTTCGGAAACCGGTCAATTGTGGGGCAATCCCCTTTATGACTGGATCTACCTTGAAGAAACAGGTTTTGATTGGTGGATAAACAGAGTTGCCGGTGCCGCAAGAATGTTCGATGTTACAAGAATAGACCACTTCAGAGCATTCGACCAGTTTTATGCAATCCCCTACGGTGCCGAAAACGCAATAAACGGCGAATGGATAGACGGTCCGAAAATGAAATTCTTTAACAAAATGAAGGAACGTCTTGGTGATGTTTCAATAATTGCCGAGGACCTTGGTTTCCAGACGCCGGGAGTTAAAAAACTTCTTAAAGAGTCGGGCTATCCGGGAATGAAAATTTTGGAATTTGCTTTTGACTCAAGATCTAACAGCGACTATTTGCCGCATAACTATACTTCAAACAGTGTGTGCTATACAGGTACTCACGATAACGATACAATTATGGGTTGGCTTAAAACAATATCCAAAAAGGATATGAAATTTGCCGAAGAATATTGCAGCCTCAGCAAAGCTGAGGGTTACAATTGGGGTTTTATTCGCACCGCTTACGCAAGCGTCAGCGACTATGCCATAGTTCAGATGCAGGATTTGCTTGCGCTGGGTTCGGAAGCAAGAATGAATACTCCGTCAACACTCGGCGGAAACTGGACATGGAGAATGAAGAAAGACGCAGACTTGGCAAGGATAGCGAAGAAAATTTATAATTTGTCAAAAATTTACAGAAGGCTGGAGGATGACAAAAAGATGAAGAAAAATGCCATTATCGACAACCTCGTGCTTACCGCAAAGAACGAGTATTGCAAAGAGCTTAACGAGCTTTCCCCCGCTGAGCTTCACGAAGCGCTCGGCAAAGCTATGATGGGTGAAATTTCGGAGAAATGGGCCGAAAGTAAGAAGAACCACGCGGAGCACCGCAGAGCATACTATCTTTCCGCCGAATTTCTTATGGGACGTATGATGTACAACAACCTTTACGCAATGGGCGTTCTTGACCAAACAAAGAAACTGCTCGCGGCAAAGGGCGTTGATATTAACGTGTTTGAAGAAATCGACGATGCGGCTCTCGGCAACGGCGGTTTGGGACGTCTTGCGGCTTGTTTCCTTGATTCGGCGGCAACTCACGATGTTCCCCTTGACGGTTACGGAATCAGATATAAATACGGTTTGTTCAAACAAAAAATAGAAAACGGATTCCAAGTTGAGGTGGCAGACGATTGGCAGAGCTTTGGAGATCCTTGGTGCATCAAGCGCAGTGAGGATACGGTTACGGTTAAGTTTGCGGATCAGACGGTTAAGGCTGTTCCTTACGATATGGCGATTATCGGATACGGCACAGACAATATAAATACACTTCGTTTGTGGGAGTCGGAGCCTGTCAATGAATTTAATTTCCTTGAGTTTAATGACAGCAATTACGATCTTTCCGTTAAGGAAAAGAACGACGCCAAAAATATTTCTATGGTTCTTTATCCTAACGATAACAGCTATGAAGGAAAAGTCCTCAGACTTAAACAGCAATATTTCTTCTCATCGGCATCTCTCCAGGATATTATAAAGAGATATAAGAAAAAACACGGCAGCGATTACTCTCATTTTGCAGAGGAAACCGTTATACAGCTTAATGATACACATCCGACAATTTCAATTCCCGAGCTTATCAGGCTCCTTCAAAATGACGGCGTTTCGTTTGATTACGCATTTGATATAGCACAGAAAACATTTGCGTACACAAACCATACTGTAATGCAGGAAGCCCTCGAAAAGTGGGACATCAACCTTATGACAAGTATTATTCCCGATGTTTATGAGGTTATTGTTAAAATTAACGACCGCCTTGTAAATATGCTGAAAGACAAGGGTTACGGCGAACCCACAGAAGAAGAAAAGAAAGCCGCAAAGGACGGTAAGGTAACAACGAAGCTCGACAATATGAGAATCGTTGACGGTCACGTTGTACACATGGCAAGAATGGCTACCTATGTATCCAGCTATGTAAACGGTGTTGCCGCAATACATACTCAGATACTTAAAGATGAAACTCTGAAAGAATGGTATGAACTTTATCCGGAGCGTTTCCAGAACAAGACAAACGGTGTTACACAGCGCCGTTGGCTCGGTCTTTGCAACCCTGAGCTTTCCGAATTTATAACGGATAAGATAGGCAACAAATGGGTACGCAATCTTGACGAAATAAAGAAACTCGAAAGCCATATAGATGACAAGGCTATTGATAAATTTAACGAGATAAAGTATATAAAGAAAAAAGAACTCAGCGACTTCATTCAGAAGCACGATCATGTATATATTGATCCTTCGTTTATGTTTGACATTCAGGTTAAGCGTTTGCACGAGTACAAAAGACAGCTTATGAACGCTTTCTCGATTATGGCTATTTACTTCCGCCTTAAAGAGGGTAAACTGCCTGATTTCACGCCTACTGCGTTTATTTTCGGTGCAAAAGCGGCTCCCGGCTATGCCCGTGCAAAGGCTATAATCAAATATATTAACGAAATTGCTAATCTCGTAAACAACGATCCCGATGTAAATCAAAAGATGAGAGTTGTTTTTGTTGAAAACTACAATGTTTCCTATGCGGAAAAAATTATACCCGCAGCGGATATACACGAGCAAATTTCAACAGCGGGAACTGAAGCATCAGGTACAAGCAATATGAAGTTTATGGCTAACGGCGCAGTTACGATAGGTACTTATGATGGTGCTAACATTGAAATTGCGGAGCAGGCAGGCGAAGAAAACGAGTATATCTTCGGTGCAAGGGTCGAGGAAATAAATGAACTGAAAGAAAATTACGATCCCAAAAAGCTGTATGAAAGCAATCCCGAAATGAAGAAAGTTATAGATACTCTTATTGACGGACGCTTTACGGACGGCGGAAAAACCGGCGAGGGTTCGTTTAAAGAGCTGCATCAATCGCTTTTGGAGGGTGCAAGCTGGCACAAGCCCGACCATTACTTTATTCTCAGAGATCTTCCGGAATATATTGAAACCAAGATAAAAGTAAACAACGATTATAAGGACAGACGTTCTTTCGGAAGAAAATGTCTTATGAATACGGCAAACTGTGGTCAGTTCTCCAGCGACCGTACAATCCTTCAGTATGCTACCGAGCTTTGGAAAGTAAAATAATTTGTAACGGTGATCGTTTGATCCTGCTTAGAACAAATAGGTGAAAAAACTGTCACGGTAATTTTTACCGTGACAGTTTTTCTACATTAAAAGAAGTATTTTATAATATTTATCGTTACTGCACAGAAATTATGATAAACATTATATATATCTTTTATGTTGAAAAAAACTTTTATGTATGTTAATATTGTACTGATTAATGCGAAACGGGTGATGTATATGAATTATTCCGCATATTTACCTTCAATGGGATTTATAAAGATTTCTGATAATGAATTTTACAAAGAACTTAACGGCTTTTTTATCAATTTTTATGCGTTGACGATGGGTTTTGAAATTACGACTTATTGTATTCCTCAAAATACGGAAACCGAAAGCGACATTAACAGATATTTAATGGAAACCGGCAAAGGGGAAAATTTTGAATACGCCGACTATTTTGACCGAAAAATAAAAATAAGATATTCTGTTACAGATGAGTCTAAAATCATTACCGAATTGCAGAATGCGTTAAATCTAATGTTTAATGCAGCCTCAAAATATCTGCTTATACCTGTTTGTATGGTATGCGGCAAGCCCGTTGCCGTAAAAGTGAGTACATACAACGGAAAAATCGGACCCGTATGTGATTCGTGTAAAAGCAACTATTCTCAATATACTCAGTTTTCGTCCGATAATACGGTAGCAAATACACCCTCGTATGCACCGCAGTCGAATACGAATTACGGAGTAGCAAATACACCCCCGTATACTCCGCAATCGAATACGAATTACGGAGTAGCAAATACCCCCTCGTATGCACCGCAGTCTGATACGAATTATGGAGTAGCGAATACAGCCTCGTATGCACCGCAATCGAATACGAATTATGGAGCAGCGAATACAGCCCCGTATACTCCGCAGTCTGATACGAATTACGGAGGAACAAATACAGCCTCGTATGCACCGCAGTCGAATACGAATTACGGGGTAGCGAATACAGCCCCGTATACTCCGCAATCAAATACGAATTACGGAGGAGCAAATACAACTCCGTATACTCCGCAATCAAATACGAATTACGGAGGAGCAAATACAGCCCCGTATACTCCGCAGTCAAATACGAATTACGGAGGAACAAATACAGCCCCGTATACTCCGCAATCGAATATGAATTACGGAGGAGTGAATACAGCCCCGTATACTCCGCAATCGAATATGAATTACGGAGGAACAAATACAGCCCCGTATACTCCGCAATCGAATATGAATTACGGAGAAGAAAATACACCCTTGTATAAACCGCAGTCAAATACGAATTACGGAACGGGGTATAACGTAAACAATATCAATACGTCCTCAAAATTAAAAAAGGAGATTATTATTTCCGTGCTGGGAGGTATCGGCGGAGGTTTGCTCGGCGCAGTACTTTGGATTTTATTCTCGTTTGCCGGACTGTTATGTTGGATCTCCGGTATGGCGGCAGGATATATAGCTTTGCTTGTGCCTCTTTGTATGGGCAGTCAAAAACGCGGAGTAAAAATTGCGCTTTCTGTTTTATCGTCGTTATTATTTTTTGGAATAGGTATGATTATAGGATTCGGCGTTGATATTTATGTTGCGTTTGAGGGTGGACTTACCTTTGGCGAGGCACTTCAAGATATACCCGCGTTCCTTACATCTCAAGATATTGCAGGCGGATTTTTAAGAGATGTGGGTATAGGAATGTTGACTTATGTGGTTGGAGCGTTGATAATATTTTTTAAGCGCAGATGAGAAAATCGGTTTACCGTGCGGTGTTTGTAAAAATTTAAAGATATTTTAAAATTATAAGGAGTTGAAATCAGTGAGTACCTTTGAAACTCAGTTTCAGTCGTTAGGTTATAGGTATGACTCAATCACAAAGACCGGATACGCAATGCTTGACTGTTTCCCTATTATGGTAAAAATAGACGAACCCGCACTTGAATATATCGTTACGGTAAGCTGTAAGCTGTCGGACCCGAGCCAAACGCAGCTATTGACTCAGTATATGATGAAATATGCGGCGGACAGACCTGAAAGGGTAAAATTTGCATCATTTAACGGAACTATGATGTCGGCAAGAATGTATATGGATACATCGGGAAACATTACGGAGGGCGTAAGAGAAGCCGCAGACGTTATTATGTATTACGCAAAGGCGTTCAATTGTGTACCCTATTGTCCAAAATGCAGCCGAACCGTCAGTACCGGCGTTTATTCAATTAACGGAAGAACTCTTGTTCTTTGCAATGAATGTTTGCAGCGGGAAAAAACATACGAAACTTCTGTAAAACGTGATATGGGACCGAAAAAAATAAGATACGGTTTGGGCATACTCGGCGCATTTTTGGGAACCATTCCGTCAATTATTATATATCTGCTTTTGTACAGTATGGGTTGGCTGTCGTCGATAGCGCCGATTTTTTGTTGTATGGGGGCATATTTGGGGTTCCGACTTTTGGGAAAACGTGTAGATACGCTTGGACTTTTTTTGTCAATATGCGCAGGCATTCTGTCTATGGGTCTGGCGATATATTTAGGATTAGGATTTACTATATGCGACGCATTCAGAATGTATTACGATGTGGAGATAACTTTGAGCGAAGCGTTCAGCAGCCTGCCGCTGCTTATGCAGGACCAAACAATGTCAAACGCCGTATGGCACGATGTTTTTAAGTCGGTAATACCATATATTGTAGGCACGATTGGTTGTATTATGTACCACAAAAGAATGAGCGAGATTTGATTCAACGGCAAAGATGTTCTCCCCTATTCCTTAAACGGGGAGAATGTCGCTTGATATGTAAATGTCCGATATTTGCGAACACATAAGCGGACGGGAAATTATATATTTATTATTCTACTTTTGGTGATGATATAATGACGGAAAGTGAATTTCAGGAATTTATAATAACTGTCGGTTATAGATACAATGAAAAGTCGGGAACCGCATTTAATACATTTGAGGGGTTCCACAGTCTTATTGTATTTAACGGAAAAGAAAAAAAATATTCCGTTTATTTGAATGCGGCGCCGCTGACGTCTTCTGACGCCGCCGAAATTTCCAAAAAAACGGAAGAGTTTAAAAGTAAACATAAAAATTATGTTACAAAAGCAAGCTACAAGAAAAAAACTGTTCATTTGTGTATTAAAATGACTGTGGACTCGGAAGTGGACAAAAGAGAACTGAAAGAAACGGCACGTTTTATAATTGAACTGTGCAAAAGCGGAAAGGCTGTGCCGATATGCAAAGTATGTTCACGCAAGCGAAAAACAGGGCTGTACGTTGTCGGGCGCGAGCTTATGCCGATATGTGACCCCTGCATTACAAGAAAGCGCAGGCAGTACGAGCACAGAAAGAATATATTCAACAAAAAAGAGCAAAATATGGCGGGAGGACTTGCCGGAGCTGTTTTCGGTTCGGCGTTGGGCGCCGCAATATATATTTTGCTTTATCAGTTTATCCCTATGTTCGGTACGGGGAGCTGTATTATAGTATCCTTGTCTTTTGCAGGGTTTGTGATTACGGGACAGCGTGCAACAAAAAAAAGCGCTGTTATATGCGCCGTAATTTCGTTTGTTATGTTTGCCGCCGCAGAGTATATGGCTCTTGTGGCGAATATGGCGATACTTATTGAGCAGGCAGGCGGAGGAATTGCATTGTCGGAGGCAATTGACGCAACAAATTCGGGGTTTGGAGATTTTTCTTTTACAAATTCCGTTTTGACCGATATTCTTATCGGCGCAGTTGTTATAATTATTGTGGGAATTATATATTTCCTTAAAAGAAAGTATACAAGACCCCTTAAAATTTCCAAAAACGTACTTTAAAATTAAATTTACCTAAAACTTAAAGGACATCGAAAATTCGATGTCCTTTAAGCCGTAAAATAATCACATCAAGGAAGTTATACTGCACTCCAAACAGCACGGATATACCCTACATATTGAGGCTCTGCTTAGCAAAAGCAATATATCCTGTATGTTATTATAATATTTATTCGTATTTTAGTCAAGAAACAAAATGACGAAAATATTTTTAAAATTTATATACTTTCTATAAAGAGAAAATTGCCATTGTTTGTTATGATATTTTTGCCGCCGTGACGGAAAAATACCGACAATGACTTTGGCGCGCTCTTGATTTATTATAAGCGATAATGTATAATAATCTCAAAAACCGTTGAAAGAGGTAAAATAAATGTATAATGATTTAATGGACAGCATAGGCTTTGTCGGCAAGTACGACAAAGAGGTTTCTGACGCAATGGACAAGGAACTTAAAAGACAGCAAAGGAACATAGAGCTTATCGCATCGGAAAACATTGTTTCGCCGGCGGTTATGGCGGCAATGGGCTCTATATTGACAAACAAATATGCCGAGGGACTGCCGGGCAAGAGATATTACGGCGGCTGCGAGTATGTTGACGTTGTTGAGGAAATAGCAAGAAAACGTGCATGCGAGCTTTTTGGCGCAAATTTTGCTAATGTTCAGCCACATTCGGGCGCACAGGCAAACACGGCGGTATATTTTGCGATGCTGAAGCCCGGAGATACCGTAATGGGTATGACGCTTTCCGAGGGCGGTCATCTTACTCACGGCTCTCCCGTAAATATTTCAGGTAAATATTACAATTTTGTTTCATACGGCGTTGACCCCTCAACACACAGGATAGATTACGACAAGGTTTACGAGCAGGCAGTAAAAACAAAACCGAAAATGATAGTGTGCGGAGCAAGCGCATATCCGCGTATTATTGATTTTAAGCGTTTCAGAGAAATTGCCGACGCCTGCGGAGCATATCTTATGGTAGATATGGCGCACATTGCCGGTCTTGTGGCGGCAGGAGTGCATCCGAGCCCTGTCCCCTATGCACATTTTGTTACAACTACCACGCACAAGACGTTAAGAGGTCCGAGGGGCGGTCTTATCCTTACCACGGACGAGGAGCTTTCAAAGGCTGTAAACAAAGCCGTATTTCCCGGTACACAGGGAGGTCCGCTTATGCACGTTATCGCGGCAAAAGCGGTATGTTTTGGAGAGGCTTTAAAACCGGAGTTCAAAGAGTACGGCAAAAATATTGTTAAAAATGCACAGGCGCTTGCCGAGGGGCTTGTAAAGAGAGGCTGTACGCTTGTATCGGGCGGCACGGATAATCACGTTATGCTGCTTGACCTTAGCGAAAGCGATGTGACCGGAAAGGAACTGGAACGCAGGCTTGACGATGTGCAGATAACCGCAAACAAAAATACCGTCCCGAACGAAAAAAGAAGTCCTTTTGTTACGAGCGGCGTCCGTATAGGCACGCCTGCGGTTACCACAAGGGGATTTGGTGTTGAGGAAATGGATAAAATTGCGGAATACATTACTCTTGCATTAAATGACTTTGACGGCAGCGCGGATAAAATCCGTGAGGGCGTAAATGAAATGTGTGCAAAGTTCCCGCTGTACAAATAATATTTTTAAGACCGCTGCGTTGCGTTTTTATGCGATGCGGCGGTTTTTTCAATTTACGGTTACAATTCCGCAGGCAAAATAAAATATTATATTAATATGGAAACTATCCAAAAACAATAATATATTTTGTGGCGAATGTAAAATTTTTTCTATAAATATTGACATTTTGTTAATTTTAATTAAAATAAATATTAAGAAGTTTTTAATTATATTTAAAATTTATTAAGGAGGTATGAATTAATTAATGAAGAAAAAATACATCAGCTCTGTTGCAGCTATTAAACAAACCAAACCTGTAATAATTCAAAAAAATAATAAGCACGGCTTTACGCTTGCCGAACTTGTCGTTGTTATCGCAATTTTGGCGATTCTCGCGGCAATCGCCATACCGTCCATGATTTCAATAATATATTCGGCAGGCGATAACGTCCAGAAAAACAATGCGGACGAAATTAACAAAGCGTGCAAAAACTATTATGCAATGGTTATGTCGGGACAGATTACAAGCCTTGACCACGGCAGCTCCACACAAACAAATCTTCCGGCGTCAAATTCGTCGTCAGCTCTGCGCAAAATGGCGGCAAAAAATGCGACAGTTGTAAATGCGTGCGAATATGCCGAGCTTCCGGGAATAATTTCCGAAATTGAAAACGGCGACAACGCCTATGTGTACGACCCCGATGACGGAAAAGTATATGCCATACAAAGCCGTGATGACCTTACAACTTACGTTACATCTTCTCTAAAACTCGGCGATTTGTATTCATAACGGCAAAAAAATAAGTTTACGCGGTATTTCCGTTTTGCTGAAATTCGGAAATACCGCTTTTTTTTTAAAAAAACGGCACGCGATTAAAAAAATATTAATAAGAAATATAAAATGTTAATAAAATATGAACCGAAAATTAACAAAATGAAGTGTGATTTAATGGCAAAAATAACAAAAACCTTGGTAAAAATAGTTAAAAATTGATTAAAATAAATTTTAGAGCGAGCTTTTTTTAAAAATCAATATGTAAAATGCACAAAATTAATGAACTTTATTTTAATATTAAATTAAAAACTTTTCAAAAAAAACTATTGACATTTTGTTAATAAAGAGTTAATATATAGACACAACAAAGAACAACGCTCTTCCCCTTCAAAGAGACGTGTTCAAAAAAAATTACAGAAAGAGGTAATCTATCATGACACTCCAACAGAAAATTCTCGCAAAGCAGAGCAAAAAGGGCTTTACGCTCGTTGAGCTCGTAGTTGTAATTGCAATCCTTGCAATTCTTGCAGCTATCGCAATCCCCGCAGTTATCGGCATTATCAACAGTGCTACACAGTCAGCAGGTGCTTCGGACGCTTCCAACCTTCACAACGCATGTAAGACTGTTTACTCGGGCGTTAAATCCGGTACAATTACTACATCGGATAAAGACGCTGCAGGTTCAGCATGTTCATGGGCTGCTGCTCCTAACGCTTCTTCAACTGACAGAACAAATAAGGCTAACGCCGTTACCATTGATCAGGTTCAGGCTTACAACGGAACAGCAATCGCTCTTGACGATATGTACTATGTAACAACAGCTGATAAGTCTAAGAACGTTACAGTTGGTACAATTGTATTCTCAGATACAGGTAAGGCTCCCGATGGTCTTTCAGCTACAAAATTGACCGACAAGACTAGCCTCGGTACAATTTATGGAAAGGCCGCAACATCACCATCACCGTGATAAGTTAATTTAAAGTTAATTTAAAGGTTACATATAAGGCTCGGGAATATTTCCCGGGTCTTATTTTTTGTACACAAAATGCACATATATGTTGTGAATAGTGTAATATGACAAAAATAATAGGTCAAAAATTATATATATGCACAAAATACAGAAATTTATAAAAAAACGATTGTCATATATGCTTTTTTGTGATAAAATAACAAAAAGGATACTATGACCGTGGATATGTGTAAGGCTTTACAAAATACTGCGTAATCGGAAAAAGTAAGCCTCCCGTTTGCATCGTACCCACAGGACGTAAACCTGTACGATATATAACCGATTAAAAAATTTTTAAGAGTGTGGTGTATTTATGAAAACAATAGCAACTGTAATGCAGATTACACGAAGCCTTCTTATTCTTACTCCCGCTGAGTACGACAAGCAGGAAGGCGGTTTTTCATCAAAATCCAAAAAATCGGGTTCCTCAATGCCTACCGCTTTTAATGTTCCGCAGATTTTTGAGCTGAACGACTCGCTTAAAGATCACCCTTACGAGAAGAGCGAGGAACTGGCTGCGTTTGTAAAACGCTGTGCGTCAAGCATAAGTATGGAACTCGGCGATATTTTTATGTGTATTGAAGATGAGGACGTTCTTATTACCAAGGAATATAAGCACGCTCCGGCAAAAGAAAAGCTCCTGCCCACCTTTGCCCGTGTTGAAGCAGAAAATGTTCTTCACACAGAGGTGGAAAAATATACCATACTTAATTTTGAGTATGGTCAGCAGTACGGTAAGGCAAACAAAAATGACGATGTTTCGGCTTCTATGTTTGCAATGAATACGGGTATGCTTACCGACTTGCAGGTCAATTTTGAAAAAGAGGGTCTGCGTATTGTAAAAATAACGCCCCCTATCGCGGGTATGCTCAATACGTCAAAAGTTGATCTCAACTCGGCAACAAGAGCAATCGCACTTATAAGTATGGACTTTGCGGCAACACGTCTTGTTGTTTTACATAACGGCGCTCCGGTATTCCAGCAGTCATTTTCAAGCGTTCTTGAGGATATTGCCGAACTGTTCTCGCTTGAATTCGGCATAAGCAAAATGGGTGCTATCGACCTTATACGTCAAGAGGGCTTGGGAGCATGTAATAAGTGCAACTCACAGCAAACAAGAAAACAGACTATGACTATGCTTGACAATGCCGCAGGAGAAATTCTGAGAAGCCTGAGAATGGTTATTTCAACAAAGCGTCTTGACATTGACCAAATAGTTCTTTGCGACGCACTCGCAAAGCTGCCGAATATTTCGCAGTACTGCCGTTCGGTCGGTCTTACAGCACCGATGGAAAATGTGACCAACCTGTTTACGGGAGCTTCGACTATGCCTACGGCTTCCCCGTCGGCAACCGAAAAGGGATATGATTCCACTTCATTTATAACACTGAACGGCGTTTTGACAATGCCGATTAACGAAGCAAACCTGCTTATGGGCGAAACCAACGCCGCAACGCTTATGGCTGCTACAAAAAGCGGCAAAATGGGAAAAGCAATAACAACGGGCGTAACTGCCGTGGCTCTGGTGTGGATGCTGGGAGTCGGAGCTTGGTGGATAGCTCTTGAAGCGCAAAAAGCGAATGATACAAATCAGCTTAACAGCACTACATATAACACGGCGAAAACCCTTATAAAGGAAGAGTCGGACTATAAATCAAGATTGGATAATATCGTTCAAGACGCCGAAACACTGCCCCATACGGTCGTTAAATCGGCAGACACGGCAAAACAATACTTTACGCAGCTTCTTAATGCGGCAGATGGTTTTGAATCGGCTGAAGTTAATATGGAAGCCAACGAGCTTACGGCAACTGTACGCGTAAAGGATTATAACGCATTCGTTGAGTTGAAAAACTCCGTTGCCGACGGCGGATTTTTTGATGTTATTGACCAGTATTCCACCCGTGCGGTAAATGACGAGGGATTGAGCTACAATGAGGCTGATATGGTATTTGCGATAAAAGAGGAACAGATAGAGAAAGCACAGGAAAAGTATAACGAGGAAAACGGCATAACAGATGACGAAACAGGCAGCACTGAATCGTCCGATTCATCGTCCGCCGAATCGTCAGCTTCATAAACTGAACTTAAATATTACTAATCAGTAACATTGCCGGTCAAACCGCCGGTATGTTATTATAGACGGAGGGAAACAGAAAATGGATAAAAAACAGCAGTTTAATATCCCAAAATACATTTGGGTTATTGCAGGTGTATTGGTTGTATGCATTATTTACCTTATTATTGTTCAGGTGCCGTTTTCACAAAAGCTCGGAACATACAATAAGGATCACGCATCGGCACAAGCGCAGATAAGTATGTATGGCGATTATATGGCAAGAGCAAGCGAAGTAAGTACCGAGATTGTTCAAATGAAAGAAAAATACGACAAGGAAAGCCAGAAGCTCTTTGTCAACGGTACAAAGACGTCCGACGATATTCGCGATATGCTTAAGAACCTTAATTACGACCCTAACGAACTGAGCGTTGAAAGAGGTGTTCCCGATACCGAGGGCAGAGTTTCTTCTACGGGCGACCCGTTGTACGCAACCGTTGTAAGGTTTAACTTTACTTCAAGCGAGGAAGAGTTGATAAGCACGCTGAACTATCTTGAGAGCGAATCCAAGGGTTCTTACTATGTTACCAACATATCGGTTCAGCCGGCAGATGAAGAAGAAAGCGTTCAGACCGCCGAAGAAGGTTCACAGGCTTCAGGAGAGGAATCTTCAAAGCCGGCAGCTTCCTCTGCTGTTTCAACTCAAAATTCCGGCACCGCAGGTAACGGTACAAAATATGAAGTAGAACTTACAATAAGCCTTTATTACTTCAATCCCGCCGCAAATACGGGTGAATCGTCTGATGAAAGCGGCGAATCTTCTGATGAATCAAGCGCGGCTTGATAGAGAAATAATAATTGAGAAACCCGAGGGAATCCTAAATGCAGCCTTTACAATACTTACAAACAACAACGGGTATAATATGGATGTGTATATGCCTGTTGTTGGGTTTCGCACTTACCTTTGCCGGCTATTTTATAATCAACTCCGTACCGGCAAAGTGGCTGTGCGATTATAACGAAACACCTTCACCCGAGCTTCTGTCGGGAAAGCGTGTAGATTTTAAAAAGTCGGGAATCGTTCTCTCGATAATTTCCGCAGTATGTTTTATGGCACTGCGGCTCCAGTTTAACAAGGGTTATGACATATATTTTATATTGCTTGTCTTAATTGTTTTTGTTTCGCTGATGATTACGGTTTGTGATTTTAAATATACTATTATCCCCGACCAGTTTACAATCGCTTTAGGTGTGCTGAGCTTGATCATAAGCGTATATGATATTGTCCGCAATTACAATATTTTTCATAGTACATGGTGGTCGCCGATTGCAGGTGCGCTTATCGGCGGCGCCGTGATGTTGGCAATTGACTTTCTCGGAATGTTAATATACAAAAAGGACGGTATGGGTTTCGGAGATGTTAAGCTCTTCTTTTCCGTAGGTATATTAACAGGTTTTCCGGGAACGATTTACGCATTGATAATTTCATTGATCACCGCTTCCGTTTGTTTTGTTTTTGTTATAACGGCGGCGAAAATAAAAAATAGGGGCGCCGCTGCCGAGGAAACACAAAACGGCGATGACGGCGACACCGAAGCTGCTCCCCCCTATTCGGAGGATCAGGAGCCGATAACGGACGGCGAAGAGCTGACCGAAAACGGCGCCGAGAATGAAAAAATCGGCATACATTCTTACCTTGCGTTTGGACCGTACATAGCAATATCTGTTATTGCCTATGCAGCGCTTTTTGACTTAATAAAATATCTTGTAAATATGTATTTGAATCTATTTTAAAAGGGAGCTGAAATAATGAGAGTTAGTAACTTGAAGATCGGTCAGATTCTTATAAACTCCGGTGACATTACCGAGGAACAGCTTGAGGAAGTGCTTAAAAAACAGAAAACAAGCAACAAGCGTGTTGCCGATCTTCTTATCGAGGACAAAATTGTTACTGAACAGCAGGTGTGCAGGGCTCTTGAAAAACAGTTGTATGTTCCCTATGTGGATTTGGATGAAATTTCGATTCCGGAAGAATTGAACGGTCTTATACCGGAAGAAATGGCAAAGTCAAATATGCTTATTCCTGTTGAAAAAGAGGGCAGGTTCCTTACCGTGGCAATTGCTGACCCTCTTAATTATCAGGGTCTTAAAGATATTTCGATTGCAACCAAGCTGAAGGTAAAACCCGTTATAGCGGAGCCGTCAAAAATTTCGGCAAAGCAGCGCGATATGTATGCCGCTCAAAAGGCTATTGACGATGCAAAGGAATTTCTTGAATCCGCCAACAACAAATCACAGGCCCAAAAAGAAGCCGAAGAGGCGGCTGCTCAGGATGCCTCCGCAAACGATAAGCCTATTATCCGTTTTGTAAATACAATGATTGAAGAAGCGATTTTTTCAAAAACGTCCGATATTCATATTGAACCTATGGAAAAATGCCTGAGGATAAGGTTCCGTATAGACGGTAAGCTGCAGGTGTATATGGAAACAAGCCCGGAGCTTATCGCGTCGGTTACTTCCCGTATTAAGTTTATCGGCAATATGAACATTGCCGAAAGACGTATCCCACAGGACGGTCGTATTAACTACCGTGTTGCAGGTCAGGACATCGACTTCCGTATTTCTGTTTTGCCGAGTGTGTTCGGTGAAAAGATAGTTATGCGTATTACAACCTCGCTGGGTATGGAGCTTAAAAAAGAAAACATAGGATTTTTGCCCGAAAACCTTGAAAAGTTTAATCATCTCGTAAAAAGTAACCGTGGTATTATTCTTGTTACGGGCGCTACCGGTTCAGGTAAATCTACAACTCTTTATACCGCTCTGCGTGAGGTTATGAGCGAGGATATAAACATTATTACGGTTGAAGACCCTGTTGAAATGCTCCAGCCGGGAATTACACAGGTACAGACAAACGAAAAAGCCGGACTTACGTTTGCGGCAGCCCTCCGTTCTATTTTGCGTCAGGACCCCGACATCATAATGATAGGTGAGATTCGAGACGGTGAAACCGCCGGTATCGCCGTTCAGGCGGCTATTACGGGTCACTTGGTTCTTTCAACACTTCATACCTATGACGCTCCGAGTTCCGTTGCACGTTTGGTAGATATGGGAATAGAGCCTTATATGGTTTCGTCGGCTCTTTTGGGAATAATAGCTCAAAAGCTGGCTCGTCGTCTTTGTGTGGACTGTAAAGAGGCTTACAGCCCCGACCAGAACGAACGTATAGCTTTAGGGTTGAAACAGGACGAGAAGATAACACTGTACCGTAAATGCGGCTGTGAAAAATGCAACAAAAAAGGATACAAAGGACGTATTGCGGTTCACGAGGTTATGCTTTTGACAACAACTCTGAAAAGAGCGATAACCGAGGGAAAAAGTACCGACGACCTCAGGGAAATGGCAATAAAAGAAGGTATGATCCCGATGAAAGAAAATGTTCGTATTGACGTTTTGCAGGGACTTACTTCTTATGAAGAATATGTTGATATGACAATTTCCAACGATTAACGGTGCATAAGCACAAAATATAAAATGAATGGGGTAGATTTAAGTGGATTTTTATAGCCTAGTAAAAGAAGCCGTTACTAAGGGTGCATCGGACGTACACATAGCGTCCGGCAACCACCCTGCGTATCGACTTCACGGTAATGTTTTCTTTACAAATGATCCGGCTCTTAATGAGGCTGAAGTAACGGCAATAATCAAGGCTGTACTTAATCAGTCCAGATTTGAAACGTTTCTTCAAACCGGCGAGGCGGATGCTGCGGTTGAGATAGGCGAGTGCGGACGTTTCAGAGCCAACGCTTTCAGACAGCGTAACGGTACAGCGCTTGTACTTCGTGTAATTAACAGCGTTGTTCCTGAATTGTCAACACTTAATCTTCCTAACTCAATAAGGAAAACGCTTGACCTTAACTCCGGTTTGGTTCTGATGTGCGGTCCTACCGGTTCGGGTAAATCGACAACATTGGCGGCTCTTATAAACGAAATAAACAAATATAAGAGCAGACATATTATTACCATTGAGGACCCTGTTGAGTTTCTTCATACACCGAAACGCTGTATAATAAACCAAAGGGAAATAGGTCTTGACAGCCGCTCCTACCCTATGGCTTTGCGTGCTGCCATGCGTGAAGACCCCGATATAATCCTTGTAGGTGAGATGCGTGACCGTGAGTCTATTCAGATTGCCCTTACCGCAACTGAAACGGGTCACTTGGTTTTCTCAACGGTACATACGGAGGGCGCAGCGAAAACAATCGACCGTCTTGTTGATATTTTCCCGCCGGATCAGCAGCAGCAGATAAGAGTTCAGCTTTCAACATCATTGAAAGCCGTTATTTCGCAAAGACTTCTTCCCAGAGCTACGGGCGGCCGAATTGCGGCATTTGAAATTATGTTTGTTACAAGCGCTATAAGTAACCTTATTCGTGAAAATAAGGTTGCTAACATTCAACAGTCTATCCAGCTCGGTCAGCAGTATGGTATGATCACCATGCACAAGAGTATTGACAATCTTCTTGCACAGGGACTTATTACCGAACAGGTGGCAAAGGCTTGGAGCTTCGACGTGGGCGATACCGATGCCAGAAGATAAGGGAGTGAACAGTATTGAAATACAAATATACGGCGATGAACGTCAAAAATCAAAAAAAGGAAGGTGCGGTCGAGGCGGAAACACAAAGCCAAGCTGTTGCCATTCTTAGGGAAAAAGGTCTTATTGTTCAGGATATTGTGGAAGCCGCAGGTTCAGATGAGCCGACAAGTATATGGCAAATGGATGTTGGCGGCGATATACATAACAAAAAAATCAAGAAAAAAAGACTCTTACAGCTTTTTAACCAAATCGGAATGATGATGAAAGCAGGTATAAACCTTTCCCTTTCAATGCAGATAATGATCGATTCGGAAAAAGAAGTAACCCTGAAAAAAATATTGAAGGAAATTAACGAGAGTTTGTACAACGGTCTTACCCTTTCTCAGGCAATGAGAAACTTTGAAGCGTTTCCCCCGATATATTTGAGCATTATTGAAGCAGGCGAAGCAAACGGTCGTCTTGATATGGCGTTTGAACAGTCGGCCTTGATATGTAAAAAGGATATTGCGTTATCGGGAAAAATAAAGAGCGCTATGATGTATCCTGCGTTCCTTATTGTATTGGTAATTGCGCTTGTTATTATACTTACGGTTTTCGTTCTTCCGACATTTAAAGATACATATTCAAGTATGGGCGCCGAGCTGCCGGGACTTACGCTGGCGGTTATGGCATTTTCGGATTTTCTTATAGCTTATTGGTGGCTTATCATAATTATTGTCGGTGCTTTAGCGGTTGCATTTGTTATGCTGAAAAAGAACAACGCTGATTTTGCGATGTTGTTGGCAAGGATTTCGATGAAAATACCGCTTGTCGGTCCTATTATCCGTCAAAGCTCACTTGCAAGGTTCTGTCGTTTGATGTCTACGCTTACGGACGCAGGTATTCCGATTCACAGAGCTATGGCTCTTTCAAGAGATACTGTTCCGAATTTGTTTATTCGTGCAAGAGTACAAGATGTGCTTGAAGATGTGCAGATCGGCGTTACTATACACGACGCTATGGCAAAGCACCCCGTATTTGACCCCATTCTTGTATCTATGATAAGGGTTGGTGAAGAATCCGGTATGCTTGGAGATTCTCTTTTCAAGATGGCTGAAATGTTTGAGGCACAAACAGACGAGTCCACGGAGCGTCTTACAGAATCAATGACTCCTGTTATGACGGTCGTTATTGGTGTTGTTGTAGGTACAGTTGTTGTATCTATGATTCTTCCGATGTTCGGCGTTTACAGTGTTATCGACGAGAATACTTAAAATTAAAATACCAAATACAAGAGCGGCGGCAATTTATTGCCGCCGCTTCGTATTCTTTATTTTTGAAAATAATAGTTAAGGGCTCCGCCCTTAAAAACCTGCCAAAGGCTCCGGCGCAGTGCCTGCGCCCTCGATTCGCGAAGTCGTTCGCTCCGCTCACTCTTAACTCAAACAATAAATGTCTTGACGCGGCATAAGCTAATATGATTAAAAATGATAGTTAAGGGCTACTTCACCTTTGAAAAGGCTTGACCGAAACTTTTGACTATGGCTAAAATAACTAACGCCGCGCGAATGTAGTTTTGGTTTGCAGTACGAGCGAACGGAGTGAGCGACAACGCGAATCGACAGCGCAGGCACTGCGCCGAAACTTTTGACTATGGGTAAAAAACTTACGCCGCGCGATTGTACCTATCTCTTGCAGTACGAGCGAACGGAGTGAGCGACAACGCGAATTGCCCGCGCCGGCTCGGCGCCGCCAAAGGCTCCGCCTTTGGAATCCGCAAGCCTTTGAAAAGGCTTGACC